>JAEXFF010000378.1 GCA_023400335.1 Bacteroidota bacterium | reverse complement strand
ACGAGTACGCAGGGAGCCGGAGGAGAAACTCAAAAATATGCTAACGTCGCCTCTATGAAATCCAGGGGGATTGAACTTTCCCTCTCCACGAAAAATATACAAACCAAAGATTTCAGCTGGAGTACCGATTTCATTTTCTCAAAAAATAAAAATGAGGTCACCAAACTGGATACCCGCTCCAGAGTCATTGACCTCATTACCGGAAACGGATTTGCCCTGAAAGATTATCCGGTACGTTCTCTGTTTTCAATGCCGTTCAGGGGACTGAATAAGGAAGGACTCCCTTTATTTTTAAATCACAAAGGGAATATAACGATCACAGACATCAATTTCCAGGAAATGGATAATCTGAGTTTCCTGAAATACGAAGGTCCTACAGAACCGACAATTACAGGAAGTTTTGGGAATATTTTTACTTATAAAAATTTCAGGCTGAATATCTTTATCACGTATTCATTTGGAAATGTCATCCGTCTGGATCCTGCTTTCAGCAACTCTTATTCAGATCTGGACGCCATGCCCAAAGAATTTAAAAACAGATGGATACTTCCTGGGGATGAAGCTTTTACCAATATCCCCGTCATCGCCAGTAAACGTCAAAATAAAGATATTGCGAATTTATCGTATGCTTATAATGCTTACAACTACTCTAATGCACGAATTGCAGACGGTGGATTTATCCGGATGAAAGAAATATCTCTCAGTTATAACTTCCCGGAAAAATGGATTAGCCGGATGAAACTGAGCAATCTTCAATTAAAAGTACAAACCACCAATCCGTTCCTGATCTATGCTGATTCAAAACTAAACGGCCAGGATCCTGAATTCTTCCGTTCAGGCGGGGTTTCAGCTCCTGTACCCAAGCAATTCACGTTTACTTTAAAGTTTGGATTCTAATACCTGAAAATATGAAAAATATCATTATTCCACTGCTAATTACAGTGTCATGTCTGGCCACAGCCTGTAATGATTTTCTGGATAAAATGCCTGATAACCGGGCGGAATTGAATACGGAGCAAAAGCTTACCAGCCTGTTGGTTTCAGCTTATCCGACAGCATCTTTTAATACGATGACGGAATTGATGTCTGATAATACGGAAGATAATGGTCCTCTATATACCTATTATTCCCTGATGGTTCCCCAATGTTACAACTGGGAAGATATTTCAGAAATTACTCAGGATTCTCCTCAGTATCTCTGGGATAATTGTTACATGGCCATTGCTTCTGCAAATCATGCCTTACAAAACATCAAAGAAATCGGAGAGGAAAATTGCAAGGCGCAAAAGGGAGAAGCCCTTCTATGCCGGGCTTATGCTCATTTTGTACTCGTCAATGTCTTTTGTCAGCATTATAATGAACAAACCAGCACACAGGATATGGGCATTCCTTATGTAGAAGAACCGGAAACCGTAGTGTTTAAAAATTACGAGAGAGGAACTGTAGCCGAAGTATACGAAAAAATCGCCCGGGACATTGAAGAAGGTCTTCCTTTAATCAACGACCAACTTTATGAAGTTCCCAAATACCATTTCAACTATAAGGCAGCCTGTGCCTTTGCCGCCCGTTTTTACCTCTATTACAGGAAAATGGATAACACAATTAAATATGCGACCCTGGCTTTGGGAGATGCTCCGGACGAAGTAACGCGGGATTATTTGGGCGATGCCAAAATTTCTGATTTAGACTGGAGATTGAATAATTATGTCAGTGCCGAGCTGAATTGTAATTTATTACTATTACCCGCTAAATCCTACTGGCCGATCATTCACGGCCCCTACACAAATGGAGGAAAGCGATACGGACATTCCCAGGAAATCGCTAAAGAAGGCACAATCTGGTCTCCCGGACTTTGGGGAAAAACGCTCTCTGCTTATACTACGGTATTCGGAGACGCTCAGAAATTATGTTATCCTAAATTAGGAGCCTTTACGGAATATACGGATAAAGTAGCAGGTATCGGCTTTATAAATATTGTTTACCCGGCTTTTACTACGGATGAAACCTTACTTTGCCGGGCTGAAGCATACGTATACCAGGAAAACTATGCTTTAGCCTTAGCTGATATGAATCTATGGTTAAAAGGACATACAAACAGCGGCGCAAATATATCTCCGGATGCGATCCACAATTTTTATTCCCAGAACGTCCCTAGTAAAAAGATTTTACATCCCAAATTCTCCCTAAATCCGGGAATACAGGAAAGTTTCATACATTTTATCCTTCATTGCCGGCGCATTGAAACCATACACGACGGATTACGCTGGTTCGATATCAAACGGTACGGCATAGAAGTAACCCATAACCATTACGAAAGCAGCGATGATATCTTAACCGTGGACGATCTCAGACGGGCCATTCAATTACCGGTACAGGTAACCAGTGCAGGCCTGCCTGCCAATCCCAGATAAAAGCCCCTAACCTATAAATGAAATACAATGAAAACACTATTAAGTTATTCACTGATTCTTTTCTTCCTCAGTTTTCTGTTGACAGGATGCTCGGAAGACAAGCCGGAAGGAACTATTTTCGATCCTTCCGACATAAAACGCAATAGATTCGATTTGTGGTTACTCGACAATTACGTCAATAATTATAATATCGATCTGAAATACCGGATAGACGATATGGAAATAGATCAAACTTATAATCTGGTACCGGCCACACTGGAAAATTCAATTAAACTGGCAAAGTTGATTAAGCACCTCTGGCTGGAATCTTATGACGAAGTGGCAGGCATCGATTTTATGAGAACTTATGTGCCCAAAGTCATCCATTTAATCGGCTCTCCGGCGATCAATGCCGAACAACAAACAGAAGTTCTGGGAACGGCAGAAGGAGGTTTGATGGTAACCTTATACAAGGTAAATGAATTAAAACTGAGCAGTATCGATTCTCTGAATTATTACTATTTTAAAACCATGCACCACGAATTCGCCCATATTTTACATCAAACCAAAAACTATCCTAAGGATTTTGACAAAATATCTACTTCCGATTATTCCCCTTCCGGCTGGATGAACCGTAAAGAAGACGAAGCTCTACAGATAGGTTTTGTTTCTCCTTATGCCAGTAGTGAACCCCAGGAAGATTTTGTGGAAGTTATCGCTATTTACCTGACCCATTCCAATGAATATTGGGAAAACTTACTGGAAAAAGCCGGGACAGACGGAGCAGCTATCATACAAAAGAAATTTACGATTGTACGAAATTGGCTGAAAACGTCCTGGAGTATTGATATCGACAAATTACGAAGCGTTGTGGAACGCCGTTCTACTGAAATTCAGAATCTGGATTATAGTCTGGACAATTAAAACAGAACAGATCTCTTTCGTTTTTTACTGGACAGAATAAAATTCAAAACGCTAGAAAAAAGAAAATTTTTATTTATTAAATGAATCATTATGAGGAATACAATATATATCCTGATTTTTCTCTTCTCTTTATGCATCCATGCTTGTGTAGAAGATGAAAAAGACATTTTCGACAAACCCTCAACCGAACGTCTGTCAGCCGCTTTAAAGCAATATCAGGAAATACTGACAGAGGTTCCGAACGGGTGGATTATGGAATATTACCCCAAAGGAGACTGTGCTTACGGGGGATATATTCTCCTGCTCTCTTTTACCGAAGAAGAAGTTATCATAAGCTCGGAATCTCATCCAACTCCCGTATCCAGTCTTTATTCCCTCAAAGGAGATACAGGTCCGGTTCTCAGTTTTAATACCTATAATCAGGTTTTTCACTTTTTCTCCGACCCCTCCGTTCCGGGACTGCAAGGTTTGGGATACGAAGGAGACTATGAATTTGTAATTCTGGGAAAGGAAAAAGATGAACTGGTTCTGGAAGGGAAAAAGACCGGTAATACCATTCGGATGAAACCTCTTCCCGCCAATCAAAGCTGGGAAGAAACCCTCGCTTCTATCCAGAATATTATTCAAATAACTACACCTCCTGAGGGGTTTAGCTATAGTATGGTGATGGACGGTAAAACGGTTCTGGTTGAACGTAAGGGACGCGCTCTGCTTCCGGAAACGGGAGGAAGAACTCTGGAATTGGACTATGTTGAAGGGAGCGATACACTGACGGTAAATGTACCTTTTACCTATACGCCTACCGGTATAAAATTCTATCAACCTCTTTCTATCGACGGAAAGGAAATCCAATTTTTTGACTGGTCAGAAATTGACCAGAGCCTTCATTGCACAAACAATAATGTAAATGCCCGGATTTCAATGAAGCCCATGGCATTGAATGCAAAATATGCCTATAGTACCCAAAAATGGTTTTTTAACTTAAATATAATGAGCTATCCTTTGCTCAATACCTGGTTAAATGCTAATCAAATATTAAAAGATGAACAAAATCTGTCGCTTTACAAGATATTTCTTTCCTATGATGCTGAATATGAAGGTCAGTTTCTGGAAGTTGACCTCACTGACGGTTATAATATATATGCTTGTTTACTACTACTGTATGTAAAACCGGTTAAATGGACTGAAAATCTAATCGATATCAGTTTTTCCGATTTAGCTGATGATAATGGAATTGCATTTCACGGAAATGGCGGAAAAGAAATTTTAGAATTGCTGAACGGGAGATATTTACTTACTTCCAACACCTCCGATAATCCTTCCGTTATCCATTTTCAAAAAACAGATGGAAGTGATATATGGTTTGAGTTAAGTATTGAACAATAAACGACCTATAAACTTACGCATATGAAAATAGAAATAATAAAATACCTCGTCCTGTTATTTTGCTTTTCTCTCGTGGCTTGCGATTCAGACGATAAAACAAATTTATCAGAACTGAATCTGGTGTCCGATGGCCTGACAATTAAAGCCGCCGGCGGAACAGGAACAATAGAAGTAGGCTTTTCCGGCACCTGGCATGCCGCAAGTAATAAAGACTGGTGTACCCTCTCTGTTTCCGGCAAACAGATTACGGTCAGTGTACCGGAAAACCTGTCTATTTCTTCAAGGACTGCCCAGATTACGATCAGCACTCCTCAGAAGACAAAAACCATTCCGGTTACTCAAGAAGGAATTATTGTTGTTCTTTCCCAGCCGAAAGTGACTTTAGGGTATAGCGGAGAAACGAAAAATTTACTTATAAAAAG
>JAEXFF010000314.1 GCA_023400335.1 Bacteroidota bacterium | reverse complement strand
CTGCCGGACTGCAGGAACTGAACCGGAAATGGCAGTATGAACTGGCCACTTGCGCAGAACAAATCCCTTTGGAAAAATACGGTATACACATAAATGCATTGACGATGACCTGATGGTCCGTTTGTTTCCGGAGGATAAAGCACTGATGGATTTTCTGGGTGTGAGTATTCAGGCGGCTGATCTGTTTCATCCTTGTCCGGTGATTGTTAAAAGTCATGACAACAAAGACAAGGGACAGCGTCGGTATTGTGGCTGTATTGTAAGTAAGAATATCGGGGGAATACAATACATGCCCTCATCTTTGTGAATACTGCTACGCCAACGCAACTAAGAGTATTGCCCTGAAAAACTGGGAGATGCACCGGAAGAACAGAAATAACGAAACGATTAAATAATAAATATATGGCCGGATATTATTTTATGCGTGTTTTAGCTTTCTTGTTCACAGATTTAAAATAGACGCAGCAGGTTGATGGCTGTGATTTATGGCAAAAATACCTAAAATGAGGTTGCATTGGAATTATCATCACAGTCCGGCCAGTCGCCGTGCTTGGTCTTTTCGAGATAATGGAAGCCATGCATATCTGCATCGAAGGCAATAAACAGAAACCGGGACCGTACCGGCAGGTTTGCACATTGCTCGATGGCACGGTCAAAATAGTCATATAGCTCTTCCAGACGGTGAGTTGACTTTTTCTGCAGGATCATAAGCCGCAGGCTGGCATTGGCTAAGAGTAATTTCTGGAAATCGTATTTTATTCCGGAGTAGGGCGTCGGGCTGTCTTTTTTCCGCTTAGATTTCCATTCACATTCGGCAATCAGGGGACAGGAGGTGATGACATACCTGTCGTCAGGGGATCGGGTGTACCACATGAAATCATATAATAATTCTGATTCTTTTGGGGCGTCCTGCGTCTCCAGTCCATTGCAATGGAAAAGATAGCCTTTGCTGTTGCCCAACCGTGCCAGTGTGTCTTTGATTAACCGGGTTCGCCGGGTCCGGTCTTTATCCTGGAAGAATTCAGACAAGCATTCCGTTATTCCGTTGAGGATTAATGTGCAGTCTGCGTGGCGGGTAGTCAGTACCGGATTTGCTGCGCTATAGGTTTTCCATAACACAGTCTTCCGTGACGAAAGGTTGTTCAATGCCTTTGCCAGGGATTTTGATTTATACCCCAGCCACTCTTTAATCTGTTCCTCCGGATTTTCACCTTCCCATTTTTCCAATGAATGAATATGGGAAAGGAGGACATTTTCTTTGTCTTCAAATTTGTATTCTTTCAGTCCGGACAGGGAACGCAGGTTTAGCTTCCTGTATCTTCCGGCATTTTTGCCCAGCCTGATCCGTTCGCCGTGAAAAATGGGGCCTGATGTCCATTCACTTTCCGGAGATACCTCCAATACTTCCTTATTTTCTAATTCTGAGTGGGGTGTTTGGGCCTGGGCAAGTATTTCTTCTGCCACACAGTGGGGACCAATGATAACCTGATCGTTTATTTTAGCGCTTCGGATCAGAATGCTGTAGCACAGGTCGTTCCGGGTAGAGAGGCAGAGGTCTGCTCCGCCCCGGTTTTTGTCGATGGTGCCGGTTGCTCCGAGGCGGTGGAAATATAGTTTGCCGGACCGGTTATACTGCAATGCATGGCAGTGGCAGAGCCGTCTTCAAATTGATCCCCGTCATTGTAATAAGCCTCCACTTCAAGGGGATAAAGAAAAATACCCTCTGCGATTTTCAGTCTGAACCTGGAGAGCAAGTGGATGTTGATTTCCTGCAATAGCTTTACTTTTTGCGGGCTTTCCTGCAGGGCTTCTATTAATTTTATAAGTTTTTCCATTGTGTTAGCTGATCTGGAGCATTTTTTTGAGAATACCTTTTCCGGCTTCAATCAAATCTTTTTTCAAGTCGACAGGAATAAAAAATTGTTTCTCTTTCCGGTTTTGCTCCAGGGGATGCCCTTTAAATTGTTCTTTCACAAGTTCAGCTTTAACTTCATCGTCATATTTGATGCACCAGCCATGCTGCTCCGCACAATCCAGCGTCAGCCCATTATTTGACTCCGGCAATGGTTTGCAATCTTTGGTATGTGGGTGATTTTTGTAAACCAGATACCTGAATAGGTTGATGTGCTGAGATCTCATCCGTTCTTTACTGATGATGTCAATCCAATAGTTATCCCAGCCTGCTTCAAAGAAGATAATGTTATATCCGTCATGCATGGCTTGCAGGGAATCCGGATATTTTACGATATAATAGCGGGAATCTTTTTTGCTCAGGTCATAGTTGGCCCGGTAGTTGTGAATGATCTTCCGGAGCTTGTCATATAGGGAGACCGAGCTATTATCTTCGGATAGTTGATCGATTAATCCGGAAACTACAGGGTAGGATTTGGGGGTATTCATGATGTCTTTCCATCTGTCGCCAAATCCGAAGCACCAGTTGCGTCCTCCGGTATTTATGGTATAGTCGTTGATGGTAATTAATGCCCTTGCAATCAGCGAATTGTCGATAATGTTCTGCTGTGGAGGGGTGGACAAAGGGATTTGGATATGTTCCGGCTTGAACAATTCCTGGAACAGTCCGAACCGCTTCCTGAATGTATTTTTGTCGGCAGCGGTCCAGGGCTGACGGATGGCGTCGTTGTCAGAGAATTTTTCGTACCAGATACATTTTAACGAACCGTTCGTAACGGGAAATGCTTCTGCCTGCCAGAATAACTCTTCGAGTTCCGGGTCGCAGGTTTGCCTGTAGATGCTGATTTTATTCAGTTCGTGCTGGTCAAAGACATTTTGTAATTCTTCCTGAGCCTCCTCTTGCTGGGTGTGGATGAAATCGTAGAACGGCAAATTTGAATTTCTGAATTTCCGCAGGAATTTTAGTAAAGGTACATTGTTGACCAGTTTTCTGCGGCAACCGTTTTCAATGGTTTTGTATACCCGTAGAGGATCGCGTTCATCACTGTTTTCTTTTACGTATACGGTTAACAGGGCTTTTAGCACGTATAGGTCCCCTTTTTCGAATAGCTGCTTAACTTGCTCCGGGTATTGCCCTTCTATTTTTTCCAGGGCTTGGTAGTAATCTGAAATAGAGGGAAGGGTGAGGGAAGCTTCGAGGATATCTTCTGCCGGTTTGATTTTGTCATGCTCTTTGCAGGAGAGGAGCTCTATAACCGTACGCAGAAAATTATTCATCCCGGTATCCACCTGCCTGATATCTTCCCCTTCATTCAGGGAATAGAAAAATTCTTCCCAGGTATCCCATTGTTTACCGTATTCATTGTATTTTGATTGCTGACCGGATTCACAGAGCTTCTCAAAAAGCAAGGGTTTTATATTTTCGTAAGGCTGTAATATTTCTCCCCGGCTGTTTATGGTGATATAGAGTTCTTCCCCCTGTGAGGTGTCTTTTACGTTAAAGTACCAGAAACGGACCTTCGCGGCTATCGTGTCATATAGAGGCCGGGAATTGTCTCTCAGCTTTTCGTCGATGATTTGGAGGGATTTGAGGATGGTTTGGATGGAAGGATCGTTGTCGTAGATGGTGGTATACCATCCTTTGTTTTTTATTTGTTTTTCAATGCCTGTTCCTGCAAGCCATGTGTTATCGGAAAACAAGTTCCGGAGGAAATCGTCTGTGGTCGACCTGACCCGGTAGGAAAAGCTCATGTGTGTTCCGGAACATTTCAGCAGGCCGTTAAAATCAGCTTCCCTCTTTTCTTTTATGGATAAATAATAGAGGATCAATACTAAAGTGGTAAACCGTTGCTGTCCATCGATCAGAAAACAGGTGGAATGTGCTGCCTGTTCCGGCATATAGGAATACAGGAAGCCGACGTTTATATCCGTTTCGGCCGTTGTGATATCCCGGATAAATTGTTCCAGCAATTGTTTGTTGTTGCCCCAGACATATTCACGTTGGATTTCGGGGATGACGATATCTTGTGTGCTTAAAATATCCTTGACACTTAAGGCTTCCATTTTCATGATCTTAATTGTTTGGGGTTAACCATACATTGAAATTCTTTTCTATTTCTTTGGCAATTTTATCCGCATTCCGTTTAATATCTTCCAGTGTCCACCGGTCTAGCGGGATGCCGGTGGCTTCCCTGGCATCGATATCTCCTTTCATAAACACGGCGAGGGTATGGGGACGCACATATTTCTGGTTCATATATTCCTGAAAGATTATAGTCCGTTTCTGGGTATAATCGGCATTCCCGTAGCTCCGGTTGATCCTGAGGTCCAGCAAAGCCATGTTGCCGATGGAATTCAGGCCGGCAGAATTCAGGAGGTTTTGCAGCTGGATGAGTTCCTGTTCTGTCAATTCAGCATCGGAATGATTCAGGATGTCCTGCATCTGGGACCGGATATCCTTGAAATCTTCGGACTGGATAAATTTTTCCCACTCTGTTTTGATCGTGGTAATTTCCCCGTTATCCTTGCGTGGGGTTTGGGAAAGGATATGCTCTTTGTCTTCTCCGTCTTTCTGCCCGGATTTACGGGTAAAATAGTCTGTCGGTAATT
>JAEXFF010000294.1 GCA_023400335.1 Bacteroidota bacterium | reverse complement strand
GTTTTTATATAAATCAGTGGCTATTATTTTTCTTTAGCTGCTTTTTCCATTTCTTCGTCAAATACCTTTTTGAATTTTTCATATTCAAAATCAGTGCGTAATTTTTCATCGTCCTGAATGCGGTTTTGCATGGATTTAGCAATTTCATCACCGGCCAATTCAACAGCTACATATACCTTATAAGCACCTTCCGGAGTCTTCATTGTCTTCTCACAAATGACACGTGTTCCCGACAATTTTTCATTCACGACAGTACGGGCCAAATCCTGGAAACGGGATCTGGCTTCTTCCTGCTCACCCAATTGATAAGAAGAAGCATAATTATCCGTTACCCGTTTTATTGCAGCATTCATAGAAGTTGCCAGTTCTGCACGGGCTTCTGCTAAACCTTTTTTCTTAGCCATCATCATATCGTTGCTAAAGCCCATTGCTGAAGCCCGGAAATAAGTTTTATCCGTCATGTATTCCGGACCGGAACACGGCACTACAATTTCCACATCCTCTTGCGTTTTCACTAAAGCTTTTTGTCCTCCACAGCTCATCAACAGGCTTATCATTGCCATTCCTAATACATAATAAAAAATCTTCATAACACTTTGTTTTAATAAATGAATAAAATTATTTAAGTAATCAATTAAAATGAACTCTGCTTTTCCGGGAGCTTCATAATCTCCAGTAAAAGAGATCATAAAAAACAGTAAATAAATCTCCTGACTTATAAATTTGTTTTAATATATTGACTTTTCAATTTCTTTTCTCTCCCCTTCCTTATTTCAGTTCCCTCAGTTTTACCATTCCCTTTCCATTACTGAACTGAGCAAGCTTCAATAAAAGTGTTTTCTTCAGATAAATATTCAACGTTGTGGGCACATCGGACAATATCATTGCTTTGACATACCAGGAAGATTCATCAGAACCCAGTTTCATAGATTCTATTTTCAATTGTTCCCCCTTTTCATTAATCATAATTTGCGAATTCTGGAATAACTCCAATACATAATCCTCCGGAGTACGGTTGAGCACCTGGAATTCAAAGACGCTCTTATTTCCATAGTCTTTTTTTCCGATATACCGTATATAAATTCCCTCAGCAAATTCGCCTTCAATATAAGTAGGAACAGGAGCAGTCACTACTACTGGTTTCCTTCCCGGACGCTCACTCAACGGCTCAGGCGGAGTAGCCGTAGGAGTAGAAGTTATTTTTTCCACCTGTATTTCCCCTTCCGGATCAATCTCCAAATTCTTTAAAGCAATGGCCAGCTGCCGGTTCAACTGTTTGATCAACTCCCGGGTAGCCGAGGCTTGAGCATTAGCTTCCGAAGTCCCTTTCGGAACAACCGTTTTCAAATCTTCCACATTATAGTTCAATAGAGCAGCCCGGTTATGATTATTGATAATATTCACCCTCGCCCCGCTGAAATATTCCGTAAAATCATACATTTCGCCCTGAGCATTCCCGCCTTTCCGGAAAGAACTGCCTACCTCCACTGTTATATCAGCCACTGACGGATCCGTCACAATATTGAAATAATTGTTCGTCAATAAACTCCGGACAGCTCTTACAATATTCTCATTACTTCCTGTCTGCGTTTTTAATAAAGCATTTACAGCTGTTTTCTCTAAATCCACATACACAACCCCTATGGGTAAATTTTCCGTTACATGCCGAAACATTCCTGCATATACGGTATCTTTATATTTCCAGAAAAGAGCCTGATCTACCAGAATATGTATTTCCTGGCGGGATAATTTCGACGAAATATTCTGAATATACAACCTTGCTTCCCCATTTTCATTTGTAATGGGATTTTCTGATAAACGCCCGGCTCCGGAAGCAAATTTATATTCCAGTTTCAAATTCCGTAAAGGAACATTTTCCCGGCTTACCCGGATAATCACCGGCTCTGCTATTCCTTGAAAAGCCCGTCCTTTTACGGCAGATAGAGAAGGGACGATAGAAATACCATTAAAAACACTCTTCATGCCGGCATAGAGTTCATTACCTATATCCATTTTCTTGCCCTCATAATCACATAGCAATTCTTCATTAATACAAGGCTGGATGACATCCAATCCCTTCATAAACATCTCTGCAGCCAGAGTCAGATCGCCGCTTTGCAAAGCTTCCCGTCCCTTCCACCAGCAATCAAATCCCTGACGGATTACCTGTTGCAACCTTTTTTCCATATATTCCTCATAATCGAATTTATTCAATTCGTAATATACCCAATACTCTGTATCATTTTCCCAACTATCCACTAACTGAAAACGTTCGATATCCTGTTTCGCCTGTAAACGGATATTTTCTTCAAATACAGACTTTACTTCTTGTCCGTTATCCAGTTGCTGTAACAAAGAATTCCCGGATACTTCCACCCGAATCTCTGAAACTAAATCGCTTAAGGCATTCTGTTTCGCCTGCTGCTGGTAATTCGTTTCCGATTTTAAAGCCCGTCCTATTCCGATATAAAATAGCGTATTTACTGGCCTGCTTTTCACCCAGTCCGGTCGCTCTTGTCCAAAACCGCCTAATGCAATCAACGACAAAAGCAGTAATAATAGTACCTTTCTCATATATTCCGGTTTAAAATTAGTATTCTTTCGGTTCCTCCACTTTACCCCTACTCAATTATAATATAGATTGTATTTCCATCCACCTTTTTCCGGCAGGGTATATTCAGTTCTCCCCTCAGATATTCCCAAATATTGAAAGCAAAATCATTGACATCCAATGCATTTCCGCTCTCATCCCGGTTCGGTATTTGAATTTGATCAAAAATAATAGCTTCAGCAACACTCCCCTGTACATGATATTTTCCTCCCACTGCATTTTTCTTGACCCACAAACGCAATAAATCTGCTAAAGGATATGATTGAGGCCCCACTTCCGTTTCCATATCCTGAACGGCTGTACCGGCAATGGAAACATTTAATACTACCGTATTGCCTTTCATAATTTTATGGGCAAAACTGGTCGATATATCTTTCAGGAAATCGTCCAAAATATCGTTTACAGCATATACACACAATTGGTCTACAGCCGAAGTTCTGAAACGATTGGAAGAAGACTGACGGGAAGCCAGTACATTCCCCGTAGCCGTTTCATATCCTTTTAAAGTCAAAGCTACCCGGCTTCCTGTTGAGGCAATATCTTTATAGATATCTACCGTTACATATACATCGGAACCGGAATTCCGCAATAACTGTTTGTCGAAAGATTCTGCACTGTTCGACTCGTATTGCATGGCCCTTTTGGCAGCATTCAGTTTTGCCTCGAAATCTACCGTAGTCACCCCTTTCCGGTTAAATCCCTCCTGTACCTTTGCCACAGCCATACGTTTGTCATAATCATTTTTCAGGATCTGCTCAAAAGTACGCCCCTCTTCTTTGTATGGAACAACCATGATGGTCGGTAACTGGATTTGCTCCTGAGTTTCCTCCATAGAAGTCCGTTCGGCTCCCTTTACCGCGATTTTATTTAATTCCAAATCCCTCCTCAGCAACTCTTCCTGGAACGTTAACCGTACCGTAGCTTTAAAATCTTTTGCCCTCAATTTTTCAGGATCTCCTTCCGGAATAGCAGCTCTAACGAAATTACGATACCTTCCCAGCTCAAAAAAACGTTCAAAATAATCCCGGTATTTCGTTTCATCTTCCGGCTTTAACAACGGTTTATCATTATTCAAACCCGGTATTCCTATAAAAAAATAAGTATAAAATGCCGATTTAACAGCCATTTCTGCTGCATCCTTTTTCTTTTCATGAATTCCGGAAGTCCTCACCGTCACAGTTGTGTTATTTTTATTGAGTAAGGTCACATCATTCGAATAAGATTGGCTGAATCCTACTGCCGCATATAGAAAACATATCAAACAACAAATCGCTCTTTTCATAATATCTTATTTATCTTTACACATTTTGTTCTCCGTTTCTGTTATTTCATCACCTCTTTAGTAGCTTCCCATATATTAAAAGCTTTTTTTCCACTTACCACAATCAGTTCCTGCATTTCCAGGTTCGCTTCCTGAATGGCATCCCCTCCTTTCGTTACCCGGCAAAGAGTCAAATCTTCACCCTGAACTTCTATCGCCTTTAAAGTCCCGATATTCTGCCTGCTTTTCCTGCCCGATATCTCCTTTTCAATGAATACATCAAACAATTGACCTTTGGCTATTCCCAGATCCGTTCCGCAATCTACATACACCGTCTCCGCCCCCTTTTTATTTACCTTTTCTATGGATAAAATCCGGTTTTCTATTTTAAAATTTTGATTTACAAATCGTTGCATAGACATTTTAATATAATCCGTCGTATTGATTACCGCCTCATTCGGTGTCTGTCCGGTTTTTGCATTCAAACCTGCATACGAAAAGGATTTACTGACCTTAACCGACCCGTCTGCAACATTCACCACTTTTAAATCAAAAGCAATCTGCCCGTCATAATAATAAGAACCATCATTCAATTGCATCCTCACTCCTTCCATACGGGTAATATTTCCGGTTAAAGCATAAGTAGCCCCCAGCATTTGCATGACTTGATTCCGTGCTACGGGATCTCCCATCGCTCTTTCATCCTGACGCCTTCCTTCCTCTAATTGTAAAGTAGGTTCCATTTCCACATCTACAACTGACAGTCGGTTCGTATTCTGAATACCTGCAATTACAGCATCCCGCAACATTTTAGCATAAGCCTGATTTACATTTCCAGATGTAAAATAATCTATTAATAATACTTTCTTCTGATTTTTTTGAGCTTGTGCACCTGTTAAAATACACATTGACAAAATCACAATGACCATTAATCTTTTCATGAGTTCTAATCTGTTTTTTAATCTATTTGTATTGTCTAAAATGTCTGACCTGATTTTAACCCGATCGGGTTTCAATTCAGAATATCTTTGCTCATATTAAATGTTCTCAGAGTGTGGTCCTTATCATAATCAAAAACCATATCTCCCGTTTCTCTTTTCAACGTAACTTCATTCAAACGGAACCAAATAAAAGCTTTTCCTACTTGTATGCCGTCTATAATCTCTACTTTTAAATCATTACCGGGTAAAGGAATGACTCGCATCCGGCTTCCGTCCTTTACCTGTACTTTATCAAAGTTCACAGCCTTTCCGTTCTGAGTCTTCATCCGTATAATCCCTTCTTCTCCCCGGATAAATTCTATCTTTCCTATATTTTTATAGATCGCAGGACAACGACTTTTAAAAGTAGGATTATACTGGTCCAAAGCCTGCAAAGCCATCGCTCCGCTGACAGGCGTATCCCGTTCCTGTATCATCGTAATGACTGCCAACAAACCCGCTAATCCTTTATCCGTACGATTATTAATCTGATTGTCTGCCAATTCTTTCAATTGTTCCGGCATATTCATTACAGCCATCGTCTGCTTACCGGAAGCTGTCAATTTGGAAATTCCCGTCCACCGGTTAAATGCTCCGGCAACAACCACCTCTTCTCTGCGCGTAATATAAATACCCGGTAAAAATGAACCTATAGCATCCGGTTGCACCTCACTTTGCAGTAGTTCTCCCTTTTTTCCGAAACGAACAATATAATTAAACCCCGTTTTACCTTCATCAGGTTGTAAGCCCGCTCCGGCAGCCCATATTACTTTTCCTTCAGGAGCAATACCGGCTGTAAATAAATCTGCTTCCGCCTTCGATTGAAGCCGGATACCTCCGAAATCAGCATCTTGCTCAAAGGTTCCGGACAATAAAATACGATCCCCGTCTATTTTAAGATGATGAGGCATGTTCACCCCTTTCCCTCCTAAAGGCAATACCCATTCAAAACGATCCTGCGGATTTACTTTTGCCACAAAAATCATCCGATTCTTAGCCGGGACAACAAAAGATTTTGCTCCATTCTCAAATTTATTCTCAAATATTCCCGCAACATATACATTCCCATCTTCCGCAAATTGCATTAAACTGGAACGATTCAAAATTACCCCGCCTGCTTTTCCTACCAAAGAAGCAATCCGGTCTTCCCTTTCCCGCGAAATCCGCCTTCCCGTAATCGGAATTACATCCACCCTTTTTCCTATAAACTCCGGCATCCCAACTCCTAGCCCGGCTCCCATATACGTCGGATCACAAACAGTATATAAACCCCGTTCATATTTTACGTAATCCCCCCTCATCTCTTCCGGCAACTTAACAGCTGACGCCACATGCCCCGGATAACTCAACCCGATTCCCGGTAAACCCGTCAACATATCCACTAAGCGGGAAAATAAAACAGCCCGGTCTTCACAATCGCTATAGGGATAAAAAAACATTTCTTCCGAGAAAAAATATTTTTCATGCCCGAACTGTTCCTCATCTGTCTTATAGGGAAATGCCTGTTGTAAAAGCCCTAATATCCATTCCACCCGTTTTTCCTGAGTCATCGGCTGCAAAACCGGACGGAAATTTTCTTCTATACTTTCTTTCAGTGTTGCCGATAAAGGCGTTTCAAAATAAACATTCAATTCCGTAGAAGGGTAATCTTTAAAAAATGCCGTTACCCCCTGATTGTAGGTAATCGCATATTCCTGCCCTTTGTATTTTAATATCCGCTTCCCCTGAATTTTCGGCGAAAAATTCAATGAAGAAGAAAAGCGCAGGTCCGGACAACGATCACTACCGGAAAAATTCTTATCGTAAGTATATAAAGACTTATTTATCGGTCGGGTGATATAATAACGAACTCCATCCTTTACAATAAAAGACAAAAAGAAAATATCCTGCACAGCAGGCAATAATACAGCTATTTCATTTCCGCCATAACCGACCCGGGCCGAATATCCCGATTTATTCATGAGGAACCAGACCAGCAATTGACGCGAATTTTCATCCTTTACAAAAACTTCTGCACAACGCCCCAACAACATATAATATCCCCAGTCATTCAATCCCAACTGCTCTTTCCAACCCAATAACTGATCCAATAAATCATCGTAATTCGTATGACTCATACTTAGCCAATAATCAGCAAAATCCGACTCAACCAATTTTCCCGTAAAAGGTTTGCACAGATTCTGGTCCAAAACCAGTTTCAACCGGTTCCCATAAAAGTTTACGTCCATACGTACAACCGGAAAGCCCCTTTGAATGCTCTTTTTCACCCGGGGAAGAGGCGCCTCCAGTAAACGCGTATTTCCCGGATTCATTTCAGTTGTCTGTAATTCCACGACCGAACTCCTGGAATGCTTTTGCAACACAGGAGCAACCCTCGGCTCCGGCTCCCGTTCCGGTAAATTTCCCTTTAATATTTCAAAAGCTGTCCAACGCTGTTTGAGGAACTCCGCAAATTCCTCATCTCTTTGCTTAACAAAATTATCATAGTCTTTCTGCAATTCTTCTAATCCCCGGTTCGTCTCTTTTAACATACGATTGTATTGAGATTTCTGCTCTTTCAACCATTCCTCATAAGTCTGAGCAAATACGGACTGGAAAATACCCAATAACCCGAAGCATAAAAACCATATCTTCATAATACGTTTTTTAATGAATTCATTTTATCTAATAGAGATATGTCACTTTCCGTCATTTTGTGACACAATTTGATTTTTTTCATTTACCAGACAATGAACTACATTTATTGTGTAAAATTAATAAAAAATATATAACTCATCTAAATATTTTTCTCTATTTAAAAGAGAAACAGATAAAATTATCCTCTTTCAGGAACAAATCTATTTTTACCTTTTCAAAATTTATTTGCTTGTTCCTCACCTCTAAGTATCAAAATAGTCCAAAATTTTCATTCCGGACTATCTCAACATTTAGAACAATATAGATTAAAAAACTGATTCCCTCATGATTTTCCAATCATCCGATATCTTTTACGGGTCAGAAAATAAATTCAATTAGCCGATCTTCCAACTTCTGCTTATTCCCCATTTCTATAAGGATATGTTTTTTCTTCTTCTTTTGTGACACATTTATGGCCCAAAAATTTCTAATTAAATAGATTTTATCAATATATTTATAAAAACATTCAATTGGATTTATAGTTCTTTTTTTGTGCTTTATAGTATTTTTGAAAAATAAAGGAGAGTTTATTGGATTTTTAACTATAAAATTAAAAGTATGAGCGAAATTATTTGTCATTGTTTTGAAGTAAGCCGGGAAGAAATTGAAAAAGCGATCCGGGAAAAGGGGTTAAAAACAGTAGAAGAAGTGGGAGAATGCACAAATGCCGGAACAGGCTGCGGAGGGTGTCAGGCACAAATTCAGGAGATTTTAGATGAAATCAGTCACCCGTAAAGTCGTTATACGACTCAATCTGTAAAAAATAAAGAGCTGTCAGAATTTTTTGACAGCTTTCTTATTTTCTATCTATTTTGCTATAAGTTCGTTTTCTATCCTTTGTTTGGGATTTACGGACGATCTTTCAATTTGAATTATCCTCAGGAATATTTCCTTCAAAGTTGGATTAGGATCTCTCACTTCGGACCTCCGGCCGTTTTCTGCATCAATATCCGAACCAGAATGAAAATATAAAAAGAAAACAGCCGACAGATATTCTGACTTAGAAGGTTCGTTCGTTGCAACATGCCCAATAAGAATGACTACCTTGCCGGACTGTTTTCAAATGCAATTATTGGTCTTTTGTTCTCATCACCAACTCAAAGAGTTATGCGTCAATTCTCGTAGACAATAAATTGCCGTTGTATAGAGTCAATCTAGCAGTCAAGAAAACCTACAGACTGGGATTGACTCATATTGCACCAGAAAGGCGGGTAAACCATCGGGAAACAATAGAGCAACCCCACGTCCGTAGGCTATATAGTACCACTGCTTGTGTGGTTATAGATATCCCCGAACGTGAGCGTTGCCTTCCCGCTCCAATTCCCATATATTTTACCCTTTTATCTGATTTGGAACGTTTCAGAACACTTACGATACTTATAAAGGTTTTTGCAAACCTTTTCCACTTTGTACTGGACAAAGAAAACGAAAAACTTTCAATTTTGCAATATATGTTTAAAATATTCATGGTTTTCTTTACATTTTTCTAAACAATAATCTCCCCTATCTTTCGTTTTAGTATCGTTCATCTTCTGTAATCAATATATTACTATGGTGATGAGAGAGTCTTTCGCACAAGAATGACCCTCATTACTAAGTTGTAAATTGAATATATAGTTCCCTGGAGGAACGGTATGATTCCAGGGAAGTTCTATTACCCCTTTCCGAATCATCCGGAATTGCCGTTCCGCTTCTTCCTGCCCCTGTTTACAGGCAATACTCCGGATCTGGTAAATAATAGGTAAAGTCCCTTCCACCCCTTCAATGGTAGTAGTTTGCCAGGGAATTTCAAATTGAATACGCCGGGCATCTTCGGGGTCCTCCGGATTCAGTACCGCTTTAAAATACACTGTATCCGGATGATAGACTGCATTCCGTACATCCAAATAACCGATAGGGGTATGATCACAACCCATTAGCGCCATAATTCCGGTCAGCATCCCCATTAATTTAAATAAAATTTTCATCGTTCTTCCTTTTAAAGTTCTGTCATTTGATAAGTATAAGCCAAAGCATGTACCACTCCATTGGTTACTTCAATATTGGACGAACCCACACTTGCCTGCTGCCCGCTCTCCAAGGCATGAATCTTCAATTCTTCCGCACCGATATCCGGTACCCCCATAAAGGAGGTTCTGGCCCGGTATACCCGTAAATCACAACCGGAAAGGGTTTTTACAATAGTACCTCCCGTTAAAGTACCCTTTACTTCATAATCGACTTCTTCCATCCTGATTTTCTTCGGGACAATATGGGATAACAAAATCCGCCTGCACATTTCTTCGGGTATGTCCCGAACACCTTTGTATACCATTTCCTGGTTTTCATCTAACTTATTCACTAAAAATTCAATGACAGACAGATTTGTTATCCCGAAAAAAGTAATCTCTTTATATTGCGGATGAGTACCATCGAAAATAGTAATCAAGCCGGCCCGTTCAATCATTATGACAACAGAATCCCAATTTTCATGATCTTTCGCAAAATAGTCCCACATACTGCAATCGTGTTTTCCATCTGCCAGACCTGTATCGTGGTAATTGTCATTTTCACAGGCATATATAGCCAGAATAATCCCTAGCCAAAATAAATATTTTTTCATAATTGCTTTTTTAAGTTAATTGTCAAAACCATTTTGTAACCAATAAGTGGTTTGCCTCATAAGTGTATTATTCAGAAAAGCACTGTTCCTCACCGGAAGGAAAAGCGCTCCGTTAGCGACATCTTCGTCTGTCAGTGTCCGGAATTTTCCCCTCAATTCTTCCCTATAAAAACCATTCCTCACAATATCGAAATAACGTATTGAAATTCCTTCTAAAAACAATTCCCGTACTCTTTCCTGATAAATAAATTTTAGTAAGTCCCCTTCTGCAGGAGAATAATCTCTGGCCCCCGCTCGTCTCCGCACAAGATTTACATCGGCAACAGCTCCCTGTATATCTCCCAGACGGGCTTTGATCTCCGCCCTTAAAAGCATAAGTCCTCCCAGACGAATCAGAATGATATTGTCTTCATATCCTTTAGAATAACCCGTTAAAAATCCGCTTTCATAAAAAATGATATGCCTCCATTTGTAAATATAAGCGGCTCCCTGGGTAATCGATGTACTGACATTGGCCATGGAATCCAGTTTATAAAAGTAGGAATCCCGTCTTTTATCCCGGGGATCAGAATATAATGCCATTACTGTAGAATTGTTTATCCTCAGATTTCTCTTTTTAGCAGGAGTAGCTAAGCGTTCCAAAGGCCAAGTCTGGCAGATTTGATTAATACGTCCACTCAACAATAAGTCGGATTCGGTATTGCGGCATTCAATTTCAAAAATTCCTTCCCGGCTATTGCCCAACAAGACAGTCGTGCATACTTCCTCCGGGTCGGATACCAGAGAGTAAACCCCGCTATTTATCACTTCATTAGCTGCATTTAAAGCCTGGGTATACAATTCCGGTTCCTTATTCAAAGAAGCCTTCCAGGCATAAACATGGGCCAGAATGGCTTGGGCCATTCCCTTGCTTGGCGTTTGCTTACTTTGTATTGCTTTTCCTTCACTGTCGGCAAGTTTATCCGCCGTTGGAAGCAAGCGGACAGCTTCTTTCAGATCACCTATGACAACATCTAAAATTTCCGGCCAAGGAATTCTCGCTTTTTCTCCTACGTCCTCACTTTCCAGTATCAGCGGAGCATCTCCCCAGGTCTGACAAATATTAAAATATACCCAGGCTCTGACGGTATATGCCTGCCCGAGATAAAAATTATACCTTTCTTCCTGTAAATCCGCCCGGCGGATATTTTCGATAATCATATTGGCACAGGCAATAACCTTATAACAATTATACCACGAGAGAGAAGCATCGTCTCTGCTCCATCTCTTTTCCAACTCATTATTTTCAATATCAATCCATACACTACTGAATTCATCAAAAGGTAATCCCCGGTCACGGTACAACACCTCTGAGCCGGTCATTGCGTAACGCAAATACGAGTGCATGCCGTATACAGCATTTTCCACATCCTGTTCCGTTTTCCAATAATTACTGTAAGACACCTGTCCTTCCGGCTCTTCCGTTAGAAATTCTTCACAAGCAGATAAAGCTATTCCTAAAAAACAAAAGATAGTTTTGAATATAATTCTCTTTTTCATCCTTATTACAAATTAAGGGTTAAACCAAAAGTCACTCGAGTTGCCAGAGGATAGTTCCCCAAATGGTCTACTCCTGTCAGGATATCTACACTTTCAGGGTCCGGACCGGAATAATTGGTAATGGTAAACAGGTTTTCTGCCGAGACAAATATCCGGGCCCCGAAACCCAATTTTTCCCTCCATTTAGCAGGCAAAGTATACCCTAACGTCAAAGTCTTCAATTTGAGATAATTTACTCTTTCGATATTGCTACTCAGATAGGTACTGAAATTTAAAAGTCCGGTCTCCAACCGGTTAGCCGGATAATCGGCTTTATCCCCGGGATTCTGCCAAAAGGAAACTTTTGAAAGATCGATTAAAAACGGTTGGGTAATATCCTCTACCCTGGCACTCATATATGTTCCCAGGGAAGCGCCCTTCCCGGCATTGAGGATATGCCGGCCAATAACATAATTGAAAAGAATATTCAAATCGAAACCTTTCCAATTCAGCGTATTCACAATTCCTCCCTGCGCGACCGGTAAAGGAGAACCACAATATACCCGGTCTTCTTCCAAAGGCAAATTCGTACCAATCCGCCCATTTCCATCGTAATCTATCATAATACGGTCGCCGGCTCTATAAAAAGAATTTCCTGTCCCTAAAGGCCTTCTTTTCCCGTTTATGTAATAAACAGGAACTTCCTTGTTATCCTGATATATCCCTCCCGTACGGTAAGCTAAAATTCCGTTTAAGGGCTTCCCAATCACATTAATATTGTTGGGGAACCCGTCATAATAGATCCGGGCTGTTTGAAAATCTTTCCCTAATGTGCTTTTTTTCAATCTATTCCAGTTACGGGCAAAATTGAAAGTAAACGTCCAGTCTACATCCTCTTTCCGGATCAAAGTTCCTTTGAGCTGTATTTCCAAACCGGAATTAGCAATCGCAAAATAATTTCCCCATTGCTTATAAAAACCGGAATAATCCCCCGAAAGAGGCATTAAATAAAGCAGTTTATCTGTCAGACGATGATAATAATCCACTACGATGCCGAATCTGTAATTGAAAAAATCCAGGTCTAAACCAGCATCCCACTGTTTTGTTTCTTCCCAGGTCAATTTCCGGTTGATCAATCCGTTTTGCCAATCGGGAGCTACCGTTGGACGCCCCATAAACTCTTCATCCGGTCCCAATATCCCTTCTGCAATGTACGGCTGTTCAAACTGACGTCCGCTTTTTCCAAAGCTTACCCGGATTTTTCCATAATTCAGCACATGCTTAATTCCCTGCATAAATTTCTCCTCGGAAAAAGCATATCCTAAAGCATAAGAAGGAAATGTTCCCCAACGGCTATTTTCACCGAATTTACTGGATGCATCCCGCCGCACAGTAACCGAAGCCAGGTATTTTTGTTTGTAATTATAACTGATCCGCCCAAAGACTCCGACCATTGTACTTTTCTCTTTCCCGCTCATAAAATCTTTTAAATTCCGGTTATTATCCGTATCGTAGACACTTCCCGGCCAGGTAACGTAATGGATCAGATTGCTGGGAGCCCTTTTTCCCCATCCCTTTATCAGATTATTTTCGTCTGACTGAAAAGCCAGTCCTGCTAAAATTTCCAGCGAATGATTTTCTTTAAAAACTTGCTTATAACTCAGGATATTCTCATTGAGCAACATCATCGAACGTGCCAACTGGGCGGCAGAATAGGTTTCGTTATATTCGTCCAGGTCCGAAGGTTTGAAATAGTTGGATTGATGCTGGGAATAATCGACAGCCAGAGACGACTTTAATTTTAAGCCGGGAAGTATTTCGTAGGCAAGATCAAAGCTGGAACGCAAACGATAAGTTTCGTTTTTTTCCAACGTTTTTTCGTAACGTCTGATGACTTCTTCAAAAGCCGGCTTCCCCGGTCCCGGTAAAACAGTAGAAGTTTCCAAAATTTCCGAAGGAATCTGTTCCAATTCTACCGCACTGTATCCCCCTTCATTATCGAGTGTACGGGAAGTATTCTTTCTGCCCGTCCTCGATAAATAAAATCTGAGATTGGCTTCAATATTTTTTAAAGGCTGAAAATATAAATTGGTCATCAGTTTTATCCGGTTAAAACCGGTTTTCCGCAAGACCCCCTTTTCCGAATAATACCCTAACCCTACATTATAAGCTACTTTCTCCGCCCCTCCGCTGATTTGCAAACTTGCATCAGTCACCTGTGCTGTCCGGAAATAATAATCAAACAAATTCGTACTGTTGTTATAAAACGGATTTAAACTATCCTGATAAGACGGAAGAGCAGCTCCCTTCCCTTCATTCCAAAAAAAATCATAAGGTACCCGATTCTTATACGCTTCTATATAAGAATCCGGATATTTATATGTATTGGTCGCTTCATCATAATAGGCTGCCCGATAATTTTTCAAAGCCTCCATACGAAAACGTCTCTCGGCATTCCCCCCGGTTAATTCCGGAAGTTTAGGATTAAAAATCAGGGTCCGGGAAACATTGGCCGTAAAACGGGCCCTCTGATTTTTATTTCCCTTTTTGGTAGTGACCAGAATAACACCATTGGCAGCCCTGGAACCGTAAATTGCTCCCGCAGCCGCATCTTTCAATACTTCTACACTCTCTATATCACTCGGGTCTATTTCGGCCAGACTGTTTGTCCCGGTAATGGGAGAAGTAAAGGATTGGACCGGAATTCCGTCAATCACCCAAAGCGGATCACTATACCGTCTTCCGGCTTCTATGGACAAACTGTTAAAGCCCCGGATCGTTACATTAATTCCGCCTCCCCCGGGAGAACCTGAAGAATTGATAACATTCATACCGGCCACCCGCCCCTGTAACAGGTTGGCAACTGAAGGAGAAGGAATGCCTTTTATATCTTCTGCTTTTACAGTCGAAATGGAAGCAATAACCTCTTTTTTACGCTGAGTACCATAAGCAATGACCTGAACTTCTTCCAACTCTGATACGCTTTCTTCCAAACGGATTTTCACAAACTTATCCGCCTGAAAAGCAATCTTTTGTGTTTTGTATCCGACACAGGAAACAATCAAAATTCCCTCTTTTTCAGCAGCACGAAGCGTAAAATTCCCCTCATTGTCAGACGCTCCCCCACGGGAAGTTCCTTCGAAACGAAGAGTCACTCCCGGCAAAGGACGCCCTTTTACATCCGTTACCCTGCCCTGAAGCAGAAAAGCATTCTGTTGCTGACGGGAAGTTTCCCCTGCAGCTTGCCCCCGGGAAACAGAAGGTATTCCTGTCACAAGAAAAAATACACTAAAGTATAAAATACACCTCATTTTACCTTTCAGAGGTTTTCTATACCTCAAAACTTTTTTTCTAAAAAGTTTCCTCATAATTTTGTAGTTGTTAGTTAAACATTAGGTTAATTAGCAACAAGGGACGATTGCCAGGCGGCCAACCGGGGCTTTCGCCCTTGTTTTTATGTAATTTTACAATTTTGCACTAAAATAAAGTACATTTTTATTACAAAATCCCAATTAAAAGTGTATATTGCTTTATTGTGTAGTCGGATGGGAAAGAATAGCCGGAAAAGGTCTTCCGGATTCCATAAATCAAAATTGGATTATATAATCCAACAATGCAAATATATAGTATATTCATGACTATACAAAATTATTTCAAAAAAAATTTTAAACTTATGCTAAAATTTTGGAGATTATGAATGAAAAGTTAACCAGTATAGAAACTTATGTAATCGATGCCGTGAGCAAAAGAAGAAAAGAGTGTTGTATAACAACCCGGGCCTTATCTATAAGCATAGGCCTGGAAGAAAGTTTTGTAGGATTGGTGGAAAACCCTAAAACCAGAACGAAGTATAGCCTTAATCACCTGAATGAAATTGCTAAAATTCTGAATTGCTCTCTCTCCGATTTTTTTCCACCTTCTCCTCTTCCGGAAAATTGTATACAGGAATACAAAAAGATCCAAGGTAAAAAAACGGTCTCCTAAACGATCCTCTGTTTTTAAATCCAAACTGACAGTCGGAAAATAATTAAAAAAAAGACCGGTCCCATGGCAACCGGTCTGCACTTCATTGCCGATCAAAATACTTATCTCTTTTCCTGAGTCGGAAGAGCATCCCAATCGATCATGGATTCTGTGTGCTCAACTCTACAAGTCCTTTTTTCACCCATACCGTCTTCATCCCTTTTCTGGAGATCCAAAGTTGCAGGTAAACCGGAGACTTTTAAACTAAAAAAGCCCCTCTCATCCGTAGTGGTAAAATGTTCATTTTCATACCCCGCTTCTTCTATAGACACTCTTTCCAAAGGCTGACCCAGTGTACTACTATACACCATACCGCTTATGGCAACTCCGGAAAAACCGGCTTTTATGGGAAAAGCCAGACAGATTGCCAAACAAGTCAGGACACCCGTACTAAAAATTTTCGTTTTCATGGTACATACATTTTAAGGATTTGAATTTTGAAATAACAGTTATTCCTATTTCACACATGTTGCAACGCTATAATTTACGATAAAAAATTCGGACATCCAAAAGATATGTTTCTTTTAACATTCTGACTGCTAAAGAAAAATAGCGTTAAATAATGAGAACTACGCTGTCTGCATTGGAATGAATTGTTTCCATTTCTGTATGGACCATAATTAAGGCCTCCCAAATCTAAAATAAAAAATGTCCGAATGTTTTTACCCGAACATCCGAACATTTTCAATTCTTTTTTTCGTTTTATTCTTTATACCGCATCTTTTTTAGCATATTCCGAAAATTCGCATCCAAAAGTATCCGACAAATAATTATCCAGCTCATCTGCTTTAAAAGCCATGTGAGTGATTTGTCGCTGAATTTCTCCGGCATAATCAGAGAAAACATCGGAAATATGTACCCGGTAAGAAAGATAAATCTGGTTACCGTCTAATCCTAACTGATAAGGATTTATATCTTCCGCACCCAGCAAATAAGTCAACACAGGCTCCAGGTTTTTCTTAGGCAATACATTGATAGGAGAAGTACAGAATAAATAAGAACGCTGATAAACAAACATCCTGATTTCAGAACTTCCTTTATGAAATACCCAACTTTCATATCCAACCCGCGCCAATACAGGATTAATACCCATTGCTTCAATAGCTTTCTCACAAAAAACAGCTAAATCGGTAAGCCCCCTTTCTTTAAAAATATTTTCCGGCAACTTTTCCCCACAAGAAGGACAATACTCCTCTTCATCCGTGATAAATTCTTCACAACTACTGCATTGCACATTAAAAATAGTGGTATCCAATCCTTCCGTCTGTTCCAGAATTTGCCGCAATGAAGCCACGGGTATACCAAAACCGACATTGTCAGCATCCCTCATTTTACTGACGGTTATTGCAATGACTTCATTATTTTCATTAAACATAGGTCCCCCGCTATTACCCGGATTTACTGCCGCATCGGTCTGAATATAATAATTATCCTGAACCAGCTGACGGGGAGAGGATACTGTTCCCTCCGTCACGGCAAAAGGCATTCCGAAAGGATAACCTGCCACTTTAATCCGCTGTCCGATAGTCACGTCTTCTGTAGCTGCCAACCGGATTTCCGGTAAGGCTGAAAAATCTCCTTCCGCTTTCAACAGAGCCAAATCGAGAGCCGGATTTATTAAAACGACTTTAGCAAGAAAACGGTTTTTGTCATTATCCTGAAGAGCAACTTGACGGAATCCTTCCACAACATGATAATTGGTCACAAAAAGGTCGTATGGCTTTATGTAAAAACAACTGCCGGCCCCTCCGGCATGATTTATTTTATATACTGTATTAAATATATTCTGTTCCATAGTATATTATTTTTTATTATTCCTGCTTATTTTCCAAAAGTATTAGCGGCTAGTTGCTGCACTTTTTGCGTATATTCTTCCATACTCAGTTGTCCGCTAGCCAATTGCTGCTGTAATAACTGCACTTGCTGCATATAATTACCCATATTCGCCCCCTGCATAGCCTGCATCATCTGTTGTTGCATAGCCTGTACATTTTTCAGGTACTCACTCATATCCAGACTCCCTCCTAATTCTTCCTCATCCGGTTCCAGATTTCCTTCCATAATATCCTCCATAGCTTCTTGTAAAATAGGGGCAGCCTCATCAAAAGGCTTAGCTGAAGCTTTCTGCATTGCCCTCACCACTACATTATTTATATCGTCCTGTACATTGTTATAGTAGTACATTTCGTAAAATTTATAAGTGATCATCAAACAACATCCCATAAAATCACCGTCCTCTAAAGCCGCAGAAGCTTTATCATAAGTATTTTCGAAATTTTCCTGTATGTTTTTTAAGTTTGAACGACGCTTACCCGAAACAAAAGTCTCTACATAATACAGGTCCCCTGACAGTTGTTCTCTTGTCAGGGATTGCAAGCGCAAAACGGCTTCTTTTCCGCGGGCTGTTACGTCCGGTAAAGGAATATCCTCCCGGTCCATGTCTGCGACCGCCTTGTTCAATTCGTTCAATAACTGCCCCTGCGGATGAGCATAATACATTATTTTCAGCAAAGTGGTATCCAGAATATTCCAGATATAACCGAATTTTCGACCGGGCTCAAAATATTTAACAGCATCCAGGCATTCGCGGCAACTCAGTTGTATAACCTTGTATATCTCATCTATCGTCTGCGTATCGTAGGATTCTATCTTCGGTTCATATATCCGTTTGGCTCCGAATTTCGTTTCAAATTCATCATCGTATTTATCCCCCGTACGACAAATTTCCTCCAATACATAATAGATCTTATAAGGATTCATTAACACGACAGGACAACTGTATTCAAAATACAAGCAGGCATCCTTCAAACGAATCATTGCCAAATCCATATCATTGAAATTCAATCCCGCCACCTGCCGAAGTATCGGAATCCGGCCTTTTTCCGGTAAAGCAACAAATGGAGCTGTTATTGTCAACCGCTCCTCTGTCAATTTCAAATTCACCACAATAGAACCATGAGGAATATTAAATTCAGTTCCCTGTATATTTCCGTACTTTGTTCTGAAATCCGGATTCAAATACTCCAATAATGCATAAAAAGAATGCAAATACTCTTTCTTCTCAAAAGCATCAACACTCTCATCAAAAGCCTCAATTTTTATTTTACTTTCTGTCGAAGCGATAGTGGATAGATTAAAAGTTAGCGTTTGTTTCATAATTTAACTGTCTTTATTTATATTCGTTGAAAATACTGATTAAAGTCCCTTACCTTCGTTGTTCGATGAAAGTATATCTCTATTCAATAACACGCAAAATTCTTCAGATCAACAATATTTTCCCCTTATACGCTTTTTCATCCGGATGTTATAATTTCCGAATTTTTCTTTTAGGAAACCGCATATTTACACATTTGTATTTTATCAAAAATAGTAATGTTTTTTAATTTTCCGGAATCAGATTCCGGAAAATTAAATCATTTTTTGTATACAAATGCAAAAGCTCACACAATCAGGAATATAGGAATGAGAAAAAGAATAAGTAACAATCCGGAATAAAGGAAAGTACAGATTGGCACACCACCCGGCTGAACAGACATGGATGGACAAGCCTGCAGGTTAAAAAAGATTTTCCGGTGCTTTTCGTCCTGTCAATTCTTAAATAGTCGATCTGCCTTTACCGGAGCCATTTATTCTTATTGTCAAAATATCAATGTTTTTGCCATTTT
>JAEXFF010000286.1 GCA_023400335.1 Bacteroidota bacterium | reverse complement strand
GTATCATGCCTACCGGCGGAGTGGAGCCGACAGAAGAGAATCTGGAGGCCTGGTTTAAAGCAGGGGCAACTTGTGTCGGAATGGGGTCGAATTTGTTTCCGAAATCAAAAATTCAGGCGGGCAATTGGGAAGAATTGACGGCTTTTGTCAAGGATTGTTATGCTATTTTACACCGAGTGAGGACCCGCTTAAAAAAATAAAAATGAAATTCAGGGATTGCCGTTTTATCGGAATTATCATTTGTGCAATCGTATTCGCGGCCTGTACCTCCGGAGGAACAAAAGTCCGGGTACTCAAATTAGCCCACGGTCTGGATCAGGCACACTCTCTTCACAAAGGGATGGTCTTTATGGCCGATCGGTTACGGGAGATTTCCGGAGGAAAAATGCGGGTAGATATCTATCCCGGGGCACAATTGGGATCGGAGACTCAGAACATCGAACTGGTACAAATCGGGAGTTTGGCTATGGCAAAAGTGTCGACGGCTTCTCTGGAAGGTTTTGTGGAGGAATATAAGGTATTCGGTATTCCTTATATTTTCAGATCCAAAGCCCATCTTTTTCGCGTATTGGAAGGAGAAATCGGGAAAGAATTGCAGACAAGTACCGAGAAATACCTTTTCCGGGGCTTGGGATATTTTGATGCAGGGGCCCGCAGTTTTTATACCATGAAAAAACCGGTTTTAAAACCGGAGGATCTGAAAGGAATGAAAATCCGGGTGATGAAGAGTCCGGTAGCTGTCGCTATGATGCAGGCTTTTGGAGGATCGGCCACTCCTATTTCCTGGCCGGAATTGTATACGGCCTTGCAAAGCGGTGTAGTAGACGGGGCTGAAAATAATCTGCCTTCCTTTGTCACTTCCCATCATCACGAAATATCCAAATACTTTACGGTTAATGAACATACGATGTTGCCGGATGTATTAATTATCAGCAAGGTGGTGTGGGATAAATTGAGCCCTCAGGAACAGCGATGGCTGAAGCAGGCGGTAGCGGAAGCCGTCGTTTATCAGCGCAGATTGTGGGCACAGCAGGAAGAAGAGGCCATGGAAACAGCCCGGGAAAATGGAGTGGAAATTTATTTTCCGGATAAGAAGCCTTTTATGGAAAGGGTGGTTTCTATGCGGGAGATGTTCCGGGAAAATGAACGGGTTTACCGGATGATTCAGCGGATTGAAGTCATCCCGGATACGAATGTTTTACAAACAGAAAAGAAGAGATAATGCTTCGGAAGACTATTGATAAAATATTGGGAAACCTGCTGGCTTTTCTATTGGCTGTATTGGTACTGGATGTATTATGGCAGGTTTTCAGCCGTTATGTATTGGTCGCACCCAGTTCGTATACGGATGAGTGCGCCGGTTATTTGCTGATATGGGTGGGATTATTGGGGGCGGCTTATGTCAGCGGGCAAAAGGAACATTTGGCTATCGATATAATTTTGCACAAATCGGGAAGGAAGACCCGGCGGATACTGGAGATTTTGATTTCTGTTTTTACCCTGCTGTTTGCATTGACCGTAATGGTCACCGGCGGGGCCTGGCTGATGTATACCCGGTTTATGCTGGAGGTTACCTCCGCTTCCTTAGAATTGAATATGGGGTATGTCTATTCTGTTTTACCTTTAAGTGGCGGATTGATAATGTATTATGAGATAGACAGTTTAGTGAAATATAAAAGAGACCGTTAAAAAGTGTGCGTCTTTTGATTCTGGAGAATATGGATATTGCAGGTATTTTAATATTGGTAATTAGTTTTTTTCTGCTCCTGGGAATAGGAGTTCCCGTAGCTTATAGTATTGGAATCTCGGGCGTACTGACCATGCTGGTGAGTATCGATTCTTTGCCGGCTTTTACGACTTATGCGATGACGATGGCTTCGGGCCTGGATAGTTTTACTTTATTGGCTATTCCTTTTTTCGTTTTGGCAGGGAATATCATGAATAGCGGTGGCATTGCTTTGAGGTTGGTGAATTTCGCGAAAGTTTTGGTAGGACCTTTACCCGGTGGTTTGGCGTTTGTAACGGTAATGGCAAACATGTTGTTCGGTGCTATTTCGGGTTCAGCGGCTGCTTCGGCTTCGGCTATCGGAAGCATTATGGGAAAGGAAATGAAGAAGGCAGGTTACGATGAAAATTTCAGTGCTGCAGTAAATATCTCTTCCGCTACTACGGGTTTATCCATACCGCCCAGTAATGTACTGATTGTTTATTCTTTGGCTAGCGGGGGAGTATCTATTTCAGCTTTGTTCTTAGCCGGATATCTCCCTGGAATACTGACAGGTATCGCCATTATGCTGGTAGCGGGCTGGGTGGCTTATCATAAAAAATATCCGGTAGGAAAAAGAGTTCCTTTCCGTCAGGCTTTAAACGTTTTTGCTGCGGCACTTCCCAGTTTGTTGCTGCTGGTTATCGTGATCGGAGGAATTATTGCCGGGATATTTACGGCTACAGAGGCGTCAGCAATTGCGGTATTGTATGCTTTACTCTTGTCGTTTATATATAAAGAGATAAAATGGAAGGATTTACCGGAAATATTGCTGGTATCAGTGAAAACGACGGCTATTGTGTTGTTGTTGGTGGCGACTTGTACGGGTTTGTCATGGATTATGTCGTATGAAAATATTCCGCAGACTGTCAGCCGGGGATTGTTGGAATTGAGCCATAATCCGGTGGTCATTTTGTTGATTATCAATTTGCTTTTATTGGTGGTCGGAATGTTTATGGATATGACTCCTGCCATTTTGATATTTACGCCTATATTTTTGCCGGTTGTTACCCAGTTTGGGATGGATCCCATTCATTTTGGGATAATGATGGTCGTCAATTTGAGTGTAGGATTATGTACTCCTCCGGTAGGCTCGGTTTTGTTTATCGGTTGCAGTGTGGCAAAAGTCAGAATCGAGAATGTACTGAAACCGTTGGTTCCGATATTTGTAGCTATGTTTATTGTTTTAATGTTGGTTACTTATATTCCTCAGATCAGCTTATGGATACCTCATTTGTTCGGTTTCTAAGGGAATAAGGATAAAAAATAGATAAAAATGATGTTTGACATAAAAGACAGGGTTGCTGTGATAACGGGTGGTTACGGCGTATTGGGTTCGTCTATGGCCCGTTGTTTGGCCCGGCAGGGGGCAAGGGTTGTTATTTTGGGAAGAAGGGCAGAAAAAGGAGAGGCATTAGTGGAAGAGCTGAAAGCCTTAGGGGTGGAAGCTTGTTTCGGGAAAGCGGATGTTTTAAATAAAAGTGAGGTAGAGGAGGTATGTTCGGCTGTTGTAAACCGGTGGGGACGTGTGGATATACTGATTAATGCGGCGGGCGGAAATATCGCAGGGGCAACGATTGCTCCCGGACAGACTGTTTTGGATATGGATATAGAAGCTTATCAGCAGGTGTTGGAATTGAATTTGAAAGGAACCGTCATTCCGACTTTGGTCTTCGGTGCTCAGATGGCCCGGCAGAAAAAAGGTTCTGTTATTAATATTTCTTCCATGACAGCTCAGTCGGTTGTCACGCGCGTAGTAGGCTATTCTTCTGCAAAGGCCGGTATAGATAATTTTACCAAATGGGTAGCTGTAGAATTTGCGAAGAAATTCGGGGAAGGTATTCGGGTAAATGCGATTGCTCCCGGTTTTTTCCTGACAGAGCAAAACAGAACATTGATGACCTTACCGGATGGGTCGTATTCGGAAAGGGCCAGGGAGGTTATCCGGGCAACTCCTTTCGGCCGTTTGGGAAAACCGGAAGAACTGAATGGAGCGGTTGTCTTTCTGGCGAGTGATGATTCCTGTTTTATGACAGGGACGGTATTACCGGTAGACGGAGGTTTTAGTATTTTCAGCGGGGTGTGAGTTCAGAAAAGAGATATTTTTAAAATTTTGGAAATGAATACTTATCAATTTGAGCAGAGTTTCCGGTGGTATGGGCCGAATGATGTGGTCAGTCTGTCGGATATCCGTCAGGCCGGAGCTACAGCTGTCGTCAATGCCCTTCACCACATTGCCCCCGGGGAAGTGTGGACAGTGGAAGAGATTCGGAAACGGAAGGCAATGATAGAAGCTGCCGGACTGAATTGGACAGTGGTAGAGAGTTTACCGGTGAGTGAAGAAATAAAGACAAGGGCTCCCGGTTATGAAAAGCATATCGGACATTATAAGCAAAGTATACGGAATCTGGCGGCATGCGGGATAAAGGTGGTGACTTATAATTTTATGCCTGTTCTCGACTGGACCCGTACTTCTGTCGTATATGAAACGGAAGATGGATCCCTGGCGCTCCGTTTTGAACGGGCGGCCTTCGTGGCTTTTGATTTGTATATATTACAGCGGGAAAATGCTTCTCGGGATTATACGCCGGAGGAGATAAAACGGGCCGGGGACCGGTATGCCCGAATGGCGGAACAGGAAAAACAAGTGTTGGTGAAGAGCATACTGATGGGATTACCGGGGGCGGATAAAAGCTTTACGGAGCAAGCCATCCGGAAAGGTTTAGCATTGTATAGGAATATAGATGAAGAGCAATTGCGGCAGAACCTGATCGGTTTTTTGAAAGAAGTAGCTCCCGTGGCCGACGAAGCCGGTATACGGCTGGCTATTCATCCTGACGATCCTCCCTATAAATTATTGGGGTTACCCCGTATTATGAGCACCCGGACCGATTTTGAACAATTGGTGAAAGCCGTACCCAACCCGTCCAACGGATTGTGTTTTTGTACGGGCTCTTTCAGTGTGCGGGCAGATAACGATTTACCCCTTATGGCGAAAGAGTTGGGTGACCGGATTTATTTTGTGCACCTGAGGAGTACACAGCGGGATGAATGGGGAAATTTTTATGAAGCCTATCATTTGGAAGGCAGTATCGATATGTATGCCATCGTCCGGAATCTGATAGAGGTGATGAACAGACGGAAAGAGATTTTGCCTATGCGTCCCGATCACGGGCATCAGATGCTGGATGATTTAAAGAAAACAACTTATCCCGGTTATTCCGCCATTGGTCGTCTGAGGGGGCTGGCAGAAATAAGGGGATTGGAAGTGGGAATTGCCCGTACACTTGGATATCTTTAAAGAACCGACCTATGTTTATAGACGAACATTTTTTACTTGAAAACGAGTTTGCGGAAGAACTTTTTCAGCAGCATGCCGCTTCTTTACCGATTATTGATTATCACAATCATTTAAATCCCCGGGATATTGCGGAAGACCGTCAGTTTACTTCCCTGACAGAGTTGTGGTTGGGAGGGGATCATTATAAATGGCGTTTGCTGCGGGCCAATGGAGTAGAGGAAAAATATATTACAGGAAAAGAAGATGACTTTGCAAAGTTTATGAAATGGGCAGAGACGTTACCGTATGCTATGCGGAATCCTCTGTACCATTGGAGCCACCTGGAATTGAAACGTTATTTCGGAATAGACGATTTACTGAATAAGGAGAATGCCGGATCGGTTTACCGGCATTGTAATGCTTTATTGAAAGAACGGGAGTTCTCAGTAAGGCATTTATTGTTACGGATGAAGGTAGAAATCTTGTGTACAACGGATGATCCTGCAGACAATCTGGAATTTCATGAACAAATTGCAGCTCATCCTTTTGGGGTAAAAGTATTGCCGGCCTGGCGACCGGATAAGGTGATGGCGGTGGAGGACGGAACGGCTTACCGGCAATACCTGGAAAAGCTGGGATGTGCTGCGGACATGGAAATCCGGCATTGGGCAGATTTACTGGAGGCTATAGACCGCCGGATGTGTTATTTCCATCAACGGGGTTGCCGGTTGTCGGATCATGGATTATACGCTTTTCCCGGAGCTGATTTCAGCGACGGCACTTTGGAATGTTTATTCAATAAACTTTTGAAGGGACAGGATTTAACGGCAGAAGAAACCGGCATATTTCAGGCAGGCATGTTGTATCAGTTAGCGGTGCGGAACTACCGGATGGGCTGGGCACAACAATTTCATGTGGGAGCGATCCGTAACAATAATATCCGTTTGTATAAAGTGCTGGGGGCTGATATCGGATGCGATTCAATTGCCGACCGGCCGATAGCGGAAGCTTTGTCTAAATTTTTGGGACGTCTGGATGCGGAGGGGAAACTGGCGCGTACAATCCTCTATCATTTGAATCCGAAAGATGCGGAGGTCATGATGTCGATGGCATATAATTTTAACGACGGATCAGTAGCGGGAAAAATGCAGTACGGGGCTGCCTGGTGGTTCCTCGATCAGATGGAGGGGATTATCCGGCAGTTGAATGTGCTTTCTAACGGGGGATTATTGAGTCGTTTTGTCGGTATGTTGACGGATTCCCGCAGTTTTCTTTCTTTTTCCAGGCATGAGTATTTCCGGCGTATTTTGTGTAATATGCTGGGGACAGATCTGAAAAGGGGGATATTGCCCCGTGAGGCTTTGGATTTTGTAGGACAGATGACCGAGGATATTTGTTACCGGAATGCCAAAGAATATTTTTTCAATCATTGAGAAGTTTATAGAAGTGTATAGGGAGAACAAAAAGTATAAACCGGAAATAAAATACAGTATATGCGAAAAAAGTTTGTATTATTTCTGATCGGGATCGTTTATGTGATTGCCGGATTACGGGCAGAAGGAAGGCTCGTCAGCACTTTTAATGACGGCTGGCAGTTTAAAAAAGGACCTTTCCCGGAAGATCCTGTAAAATGGCAGGCAGCTTGGGAAAAGGGCTGGACGGAAGTCAAAATACCGCATACCTGGAATGCCCGGGATATGCAGGAATATCACAATCAGTTTTATGCCGGTCCGGCATATTACCGTAAACGGTTACAGGCATTGTCCGGTTGGAAAGGGAAAAGGGTGTTCCTGCGTTTTGAAGGAATTGGACAAGTTGCTGATTTGTACATAAACGGGGAATATGCGGGTAATCATCTGGGAGGGTATTCGGCTTGTGCATTTGATGTGACTTCTTTGTTGAAGTTCGGGGAGGAGAATGAAATTCTGGTCCGGGCAGACAATCGTTCCCGTCCCGATGTGATTCCGGTCAATCACAATCTCTTCGGGGTGTATGGCGGAATTTACCGTCCGGTTGAGCTGATTGTCACGGAGCCTGTTCACATTGCTGTGACAGATTATGCTTCTCCGGGGGTATATATTACCCAGAAAAATGTTTCGGCCCGCCAGGCAGATGTAAGTGTGAGAGTCAAAATTGATAATCAGTTGGGAACAACCTGTGAAATGAGACTGGAAAATACTATTTATGATGCTGGAGGAAAGGTGTGCGAAGTACGGGAAGAGCAAATAAGGGTATTACCTCAGGGAGAACAGGAATTTATACAGCATTTCCGGATTAAAAAACCTCATTTGTGGAAAGGGCGTCCTGATCCCTATCTGTATAAGGTGGTTACCCGTTTGATACAGGACGGACAAGTCCGAGACGAAGTGGTACAACCCTTGGGATTGCGGAAATATGAGGTAATTGCCGGAAAAGGGTTTTATTTAAACGGCGAAAAATATCCCATGTACGGAGTGACGCGCCATCAGGATTGGTGGGGATTGGGCAGTGCTTTGGAAAGAGAGCAGCACGATGCGGATTTGGCTGCTATTATGGATATCGGGGCCACAACTGTCCGTTTGGCTCATTATCAGCAGTCGGATTATTTTTATTCCCGTTGCGATAGCCTGGGATTGATTATCTGGGCCGAAATTCCTTTTGTAAACCGCGTGAGTACTCAGGAAGGACCGAATGCAAAAGAGCAATTGAGGGAATTAATCCGCCAGAGTTTTAATCATCCCTCGATTTATGTCTGGGGTTTACACAATGAAGTATATGCCCCTCAGGCTTATACGGCAGCTTTGACCCGGCAATTACACGATGTGGCGAAAACAGAAGACCCGTACCGGTATACGGTTTCTGTAAATGGATACGGGCATATGGAACATCCGGTAAATTTAAATGCCGACATACAGGGAATGAACCGGTATTTCGGTTGGTACGAAAAGAATATACAGGATATTAAGCCTTGGATTGAGAATTTAGAGGCCCGTTTCCCGGACCATAAGCTGATGCTCACGGAGTACGGTGCAGATGCCAATATTGCTCACCAAACGGAATATATAGGTGAGTCCCTGGATTGGACAAAAGAATTTTACCCCGAGACTTTTCAGACTAAAACTCATGAATACCAGTGGGGAATTATAGCACAACATCCGTATATAATTGCTTCCTATCTGTGGAATATGTTTGATTTTGCTGTTCCCATGTGGAAAAGGGGAGGAGTGGAGGCCCGTAATATGAAAGGTTTGGTTACTTTCGACCGGAAGGTGAAAAAAGATGCTTATTTCTGGTATAAGGCAAATTGGAGTAAAGAGACTGTGGTATACATTACACAACGTCGCTTGAAAGAAAGAGAAAAACAACAGACAGAGGTGACAGTATATTCGAACGCAGGCCGTCCGGATTTATATGTAAACGGCGTCCTTCAGGCTCCCGCCAGACAGGGATATACATCGGTGCATTTTATTTTTGAGCATGTCGGCCTTCAAAAAGGGGAAAATATATTGAAAGCAGTTGTAAAACAAGGAGATAAAATTTATACAGACCAGATTGAGTGGCAATATGAACGGGAACGGAAAGCCGGGGAAGCTGTTCCTTTGGATAAAAGTACGGAACATTGGGGATTTTGATTAATGAAATCCTCCCGGTTTATTTACTATTTGCATATTCTCATTTCATAAAAACGAGTAGAATTCCGAAAGTATGCTGCTTTCTGATTAAATTATTGAAGAAAAAATGAAACGTAAATTAGCATTAACTGTTGTTTTTTTAGGGTTATATTATATTGTCTCCGGACAGGTTCCGGAAGAAATCCCACTGAAATATGGCAGCAGCCGGGAAGGGAAGCGTACCGATGCCGCCATGCAGCATTGGCGGGATAACCGCTTCGGGCAATTTATCCATTTCGGTTTGTATTCTCTGGCAGGTGGCTACTGGAAAGGAAAATATAGGGAAGGTGCTGCTGAATGGATAAAAAGTAATGCCCGTATTTCCGATGCGGATTACGAAGCGTTGACACAGCAATTTGTCCTGTCTGAATTCGATGCAAAAGAATGGGCGCGCATTGCCAAAGAAATGGGGGTAAAATATTCTGTCATAACGACGAAACATCACGAAGGGTTTTGCTTATGGCCCAGCGCGTATACGGAATACGATGTTGCCAATACCCCTTTCGGGCGCGATTTATTGAAAGAATATGTAGAAGCTTATACGAAAGAAGGGATAGAGGTATATTTTTATTACTCTATTATCGACTGGAATCATCCGGATTGGCGTTCAAGGGTAGAGACGGCAGAAGACAGTCTCGCTTTTTTCCGTTATTGTGATTTTATGAATAAGCAAATTACGGAATTGATGACTTTTTATCCTGAAGTAAAGGGCTTTTGGTTTGACGGGACCTGGGATAAATCGGTGGTTAAATTCGGGAAGATTACCTGGGATATTGAACAATTGATGCATCGTATAAATCCTGCTATCATTTGTGGGAGCCGGTTGAGGGTAGATGAAAGAGGTGCCCGGCATTTTGATACGAACGGGAAATTGATGGGAGATTACGAACAGGGATGGGAAAGGAGTTTACCGGAAAAAACGCCGCAGAACGACTGGGAATGTGTAATGACAATACCTGAAAATCAATGGGGATATCAGGCTGATTGGCGGGGACATATTAAAAGCCCTGCGGAAATCATTGAGATGTTGGCAGCTGCTACTTCTATGAGCGGAAATTTTGTATTGAATTTCGGTCCGAAAGGAGATGGGAGTATACGGGAGGAGGAAAAACAAATGGCAAGAGAAGTGGGGAAATGGATGCGAATCAACGGAGAGGCTATTTACGGATGTGAAGGAGTCCCTTTCAAAACGCAAAAATGGGGATATTATACACAGAACCGGACTTCCGGTTCTGTGTATATGGTAGTGTCTTATCCTCCGGTGGCCGGGGTATTGAAGGTCGTGTTGCCTGCGGGGGTGGTCGTTGAAAAGGGTGTTGTGCTGGGAAATGAAACCATAGAGCTGAAAGCAGAGAAAAGTACAAAAAATGAATTTATTATTCCGGCTCCGGAAATAAATACCGGTTTCCCTTATGTGATCCGGCTGAGGTTGAAGAAAGGGGATTCCGTCGGGAATTATGTAGCGCCGAAAATATAATTAAAATCTTGTATAAGTTATGAAAAAAGGAATTAGTATTGTTTGCCTGCTCATCGGAATCAGTTTGTTTGTGCGGGGAGAAGGATATTCTGCTGCTTGGACGCCGGAAGAGGTGAGCCGGGTGATGAAACAGGTTGCGGACTGGCAGATCGGACATTTTGAAGAAGTAAAACACCGGCGGACGGACTGGACCAATGCAGCTCTTTATCTGGGAATGTTTCAATGGGCAACCCTGGCCGAAGAAAAGGGGGATTCTATGTATTTTGAATGGCTGATGAAAATCGGGAACCGCAATTACTGGCAGCCGGGAGGAAGAATGTATCATGCCGACGATATTGCTGTGAGTCAGTTGTATCTGGATATGTATAAAAAATATGGGAAAAAAAGCATGATCCAGCCTACACTGGCCCGGACAGATTGGGTAATCGCCCATCCTTCCCAGGGCTCGTTTGAACTGGATTATCGCCAACCGGAAACATTGGAGCGCTGGACCTGGTGTGATGCGCTGTTTATGGCTCCGGCTGTATATGCCCGTTTGTATGCGATGAGGGGGGATAAAAAATACATCCGTTTTATGGAGCGGGAATTTAAAGAAACCTATAAACAATTGTTCGATGAAGCTGAAGATTTGTTTTACCGGGACCGTCGTTACCTGAATGAAAAGGAAGCAAACGGGGCGAAAGTATTCTGGGGAAGGGGGAACGGTTGGGTAATGGGAGGTTTGTGCCAGCTGTTGGAGCAGTTGCCGGCGAAAAGTAAATACCGGGATTTTTATGAGGATTTGTTTGTCCGGATGGCAGAACGGATTGCAGACTTACAACAGGCGGATGGATTTTGGCGGGCCAGTTTGTTAGATCCGCAAAGTTATCCTGCTCCTGAGACCAGCGGTACGGGTTTCTTTGTATATGCTTTGGCTTATGGCATCAATCAGGGTATCCTGCCCGCAGAAAAATTTCTTCCTGTAGTGGAAAAAGGCTGGAAAGCCCTGGTATCCGCAGTGGAAGAGAATGGTAAACTGGGATATGTACAGCCTATTGGTGCTGATCCGAAAAAAGTGAAGCGGGAAATGACAGAAGTGTATGGAGTCGGGGCATTCTTACTGACCGGTTGTGAGATATACCGGATGTGTCATGACCGCAAAGGAAGTAAATGAAAAATGTCCTGAACCTTTATTGACAAACTGACTAATAGTGGAGGTAATCCTGATGGAGCCAATGGTGAGCGGAAGGGAGATTACGGCAAAGACAAAAACAAACGGCAGCTGACGGGTGTAATTATAAATTATTTTTGTATACTTTTCCGTTTTTCATGATCAGTAACATGTTCTTTTCCGGTTCGGTCAGTACTTTTATATCTTGTAATGCATTTCCGTCTACAATGATCAAATCGGCCAGCGCTCCTTCTTCGATGACTCCCAGCGTACCGGGATAAGGATTGCGGCGGCCGGATAAGGACAGCAGTTCGGCATTGTCGTGGGTAATCATTTTCAGAATTTCGTAATTGGAAAACCAGCGGGTCATTTTTTCAATATTCAGATTCTGGTTCTTTGCATTGGCTGGATTGAACAACAGATCGGTTCCCCAGGCCAGTTTTACGCCGTATTTTTTGGCCAGTTTATAGGCATTTTCCGTTCCCTGTACGACCAGTTCGTGTTTTGCCTGTTGCTGGGGATTGGAATAGTGATTATTCCCTTCTCCGATAAAAGGTTGCATGGATAGCCATACGCCTTTTTCTGCAATTAGTTTCATGGTTGGCTCATCGATCAGCTGACCGTGTTCTATGCTTTTTACGCCTGCTTTAATGGCCCGGCGGATGGCTTCCGGTACATAGACATGTACCATTACGTAGGTTCCGGCATCGTTGGCAGCCATAACGGCAGCATGCAACTCGTCTTCGAAGTACTGTACATCTTCCAGCTGGTCGTATAAAGAAGAAACTCCGCCACCGGCCATTAATTTAATCTGACTGGCTCCCAGACGCAGATTATTCCGGGCCGCTACTGTTACGGCATCGACTCCGTCGGCAACCATCGCTGCTCCGATTTTTTCCGTATGAGTCAGTCCGCAGCAATCAAAGGGTTGCGGAATATCGTATACCATTCTGAAATCACCATGTCCTCCGGTTTCTGTGATGATGGCTCCACTGGGGTAAATCCGGGGACCCAGGAGTAATCCTTCATCTATTGCCCGCTTCAAACCAAATACCGGTCCTCCGGCATCCCGTATGGTGGTAAAGCCCCGCAGGAGGGTCCGGCCTGCTTCCTGCCCGGCCCGCAGCTGAGTATAAGAAGCATGGGCCGTCAAAAGGTCTACCATGGTATTGGCTGCCAGGTAAGCATGCCAATGCGCATCTATTAATCCGGGCATCAGGAATTTTCCATGACCGTCGATTACTTCAACATCTTCCCCCACAGTTATCGGTCCGGCGGAAACTTTCCGGATCACATTGTCTTCAATCCATATATTTCCGGTAATTGTTTCCGGATTTTTTCCGTCAAAGATGACAACATTCTGTATCAAAATTCCTTTTCCCATAGTCAGTAATGGCCACAATGTCAGTAAAATGATGAAGTGTAGTTTTTTCATAGATGTTTCATTCTCATTCGGGTTGTTTTTATTACTCTTTTCCCCTTTCCTTTTTTTAGATGCAATTCAGAAGATTATCAGTCGGAATGGGAAAAATAAAACAACGCTTTTCGACTTTCTTTTGAAACAATTATACGTTTGAGGATAGAGAAGGTTTTATATTATCCCTATTCCTCCCTACGGATTTTTTAGGTTGAATTAACAAAATAAAGTTGTTGGGAAAAAGAGATTATTTTTGCAGTTTTTTTATTGCTCGATTAATTCGTAAAGAGGGATGGGTTGTGAGGTCCGGTTGGAAATATGTATTTCTTCCATTTCTGACGGACAGGAAAAGGTATAACAATTTTTGTCGACTGTTCCCAGGGAAATAAACCGGTTGTCTTTTGTTTTCCCTTTTATGTCGAGTGTTGCCTGCGGAACTAAAATGGACAGTAAACTGTAACAGCATCCCGTACCTTTGTGCGGGTTTACGATAACGGCGCTTTGTCCTGGAAACAGTATGCAGGCTGTTTGCAGCTGCTTGTCTGAGAGAAAGGCAACGCTGTTTTTAAGGTCTGTCAGCTGGGGGGAAGTAAGGCTGTATTTTTTCAGGTAGATTTCTTTTTGCGCCGGACTGAAATTTAGAAAACGGATGTATTGGAAAGGAAGACTATCCGGTAGAACTGCTGTAAACGCTGTTCCCTGGAATTCTACTGTAGAGGGGATCCATTCCATACCGTTTACTGAAATTTCCGTGCGTCCCCATTTTGAAACGGAGGTATTGAAGTTGACTTCTAGGCGGGCTGAAGAAACAGGATAGGGAAATGCGATGCCCAGGTATTCTCCGGGACGGATCCGGATTACTTCCAGCAGCGGGGATAGTGAAATACCGTTTGTATCTTTCCGGATGGGCAAGTCTTTGATTTGTTCGATATTTGTATAAAGCCGGGGAACGGAACTGTTGTTTTGTGTCACCTGGGATTCCTTTTGCCAGAATTGTTGTTCGCTGATAAGGCGTATGCTGTCGATAAAGGGCTGCATAACAAGGGAACCGGTTTTTATTCCGGTTTGATACGGATTTTGATTGGAGGTCTTGTCTGTACGGAGACGCTCATTTTCGTAACGGATCAAGGCGCTGTATTTGTCCCAATATTCACTGAGGCCTTCGCGGGGAGATAATGTGGCTAATTCGGTAGCCGCAATACCGGCTTTCCCTAGGATTACAAATTGAGTTAGCCAGGGGGAGATTTCCCGGAGAAAGTCCGGGTTTTCCCGGCTTGCTGAAAGCTGAAGAGGGGCTGATGCGATCTTTTGGTATTCTGTACGGATTTGAGAAAGAGATTCTTGTAGGATTTCTCCTTTCCGGAAGGCTGCCAGAAATTTCCGGATTTCCGGTTTTATATTTACCGATTCTTCCCTTCTGTATTTGTGACCGTTGGGACCGGGGTCTGAATTGTGGGTGGCAAAGGTATGCAAGGCCGGGGATGTACCGGGCATCAATACTTGTATAGCTTGTTCCCAAGCTTTTCCGGGATCGTATTTCATAGGATTCCAAGCATAATCTGCCACACTGAAAATCGCGATTTTAGAAGCTTCGGCTTTTTCCATCGGATTGGCTACAAATCCGGACATCTTTTCTCCTGCAGCGGCCTCTAAGCCGTAGGCAGGTCCCATTAACAGATGATCCCGGACATAGTCGTTTACCGGGAAATTCCACCATACATAAGCCGGCCGGCGGATACGCTGATTGACCCACTCCAGACCGGAAGCGGTGATGTCGGAAATAACCCGGTCGCCGGTCCACATAACCAGCACAGAAGGATATAGTTTTTCTCCTAAAATGTCCAGGTAACTGCCGGATTGGGGATTTGACCAACTTTTGTTGTATTCAGTGGGGCACATGATCAAAGGGGTTACATCCGGTTTGGCAGCTACGAAATGGTCGTGCAGAAAATTCAATAATTCTGCCTGGCGTAACGGGTCGGTTCCTTCTCCGGAGATATCGTCAAAAAAAACGGCGAAAGAACGTACTCCCAACCGATACATATCTTCAAATTTTTCCAGAAGAGCCTGACGGTCACTATTATTCCATTGTATATCCTGTCCGGGATGAACGGCCCATATAAAATCCACCTGATTGGCTTTTGCTGCTTTGACCAGTTCGCTGATCTGCTCTGCCTCTTTTTCCGGATAGGGAATTCTCCAGTGAGGAGAACTGTGATAAGGATCGTCTTTCGGACCGTAGATATAAGTATTCAATTTAAAATTTCCATAAAAGTGCAGCTGGCGGAGGCGGTCTTCATGACTCCAGGGTTGTCCGTAGAATCCTTCTACTACTCCCCGGTAGGCTACTTCCGGAAAGTCGGTAATATCCACTTCCGGTAATGAATTGTGCTGACGGAGCTGCCGTAACGTTTGCAAAGCGTAAAAAATACCTCTCTCGTC
>JAEXFF010000262.1 GCA_023400335.1 Bacteroidota bacterium | reverse complement strand
GATAAGAACCGGTAAAGAGGAAATAAGTAGTCTCGTAATTTTTCAATACCGGTATCTCACTATCTGTCTCCTGAATCGTCACCGGCAATAAATAGGAATCCGGTACGGACACGTAACCGATAGCGTTTATGTGGATGTATACCGGCAAGCTCTGCTGATTTCCGGCCGGAATACAAGTTTCCTGCTGCGGGAATTCCCAGCATTCCCGGGGAAGTAACTGATAATCCGTTCCCTGACGGGCATTAAATTCTTCTACCAATTTTTCATCTACCTGAAAGGTAATATGAATATCTGAACCCGCAGCTTGCGGTCCTCCCAGATAAGCAGCCACCAGGTATGACTGTACACCTTCCTTTACATACACCGTCTGACTGGAAGGTAAATAATAAGCCTGTGGCATATACAGGGAAGCATATTGTCCCGCATCCGGGATATCTTCCAGATAAGCTTTTACTTCATCCGAACAAGCTTCTGACAGCATAAACAGTCCGGCCAATATTATATAGAATAATCGATTTTTTTTCATCACATTAAATATTACAAGTTTACAATCTGTCCTTCCTATTCAGCAATTTTTCCCGATCCGGTTAAACTGCTTTTTATAAAATTTACCAACCGGGATTTTGCGCCAGATTCGGATTTTTATCAATCTCATCCTGAAAAATTGGAAATAAATAATGAGTAGGTGCTTTAAACACACGGTTTTCGATTACCGTACGTTTATAATAAGCATCATCCTGTAAAGAAGTCCCTGCAGAAATATTCATTCCCCAAATCGGGCCGTTATCTGTTTTTTCTGCAATTTTCCAACGGTGGCAATCGAAATAACGATGGGTTTCAAAAGCCAGTTCAATACGCCTTTCGTGGCGGATTCTCTCCCGCATTTCCGATTTCGACAAACCGCTCGGTAATGCAGGCATACCTGCCCTGTCCCGAACTTGATTTACGTAATAGTATACGTCATTCACAGGCCCTTCTGCCTCGTTCAGAGCTTCGGCATAATCCAGATAAATCTCCCCCAAACGGAACAGTATCCAGGTTTTCAGAGAGAAAATTCCCTGTGGTATATTACAGGTCTCGTCTACATATTTTTTCAGTAAATAACCGGTCGTACAATAATCACGCCCTTCATTCCCCCGGCCGTCAGCTCCCGTATTCCACATCTCTATCTGTTTTTCTTTAAACATAGCTCCGTTATAAGCGACAGTAGCATAAAAACGGGGATCCCGGTGAACATACATATTTCTGACACCTGCCGGCCAGCGCCCTGCCGGTCCGGCTTCTTCAGCATACCCCGTTTCCTTATATCCGGAACGGGAATCAATGATTGGAGAACCATCACTGGTATAACCGGTAATCGGAATAATTCCATTGTCCATTTCGTAAGCGTCTACCTGCTGCTGGGTAACATTCCAACCGGCCCAACCGCCCTGACTGCGTGGGAAACCACATTTTTCAGGCACAGGTTCCACCCCGCAATTACGTCCCAGTATCACTTCATTATTATAACGGTCTAAAAACAAACGATAATAGTTTTGTACCGGATCGTCCTCAGCCACCCTGTAAAGAGTATATCCTGCTGCTTCACATTCTTCGATACATTTTTTTGCAGCCGCAGCAGCTTCCGCCCACCATTTTTCTTCCTTTACCTGCGGGAATAACTCCACTCCTGCATTGTCCTTAAAATTCGCATAATCCGGATTGCCATTCCATAAATCACTGGCCCGGTAAAGGAGTAAACGGGCTTTTAAGGCATACGCAACAGCAGCCGTCATACGACCGGTCTGACGATTATTGATTGCCCGCATGGGTAACAGCGGAATAGCACGATCGCATTCCCTCAATACAAAATTGATACAGCTATCCAAAGGCTGACGCCTGATCTGAGTAAAATTGTCGGAAACCGTAGCGGAATAATCCATAATGGGACTGGGACCGTAAATACGCATCACATAGAAATGATAAAGAGCTCTCAATAAAATAGCCTCTCCTATCCAGCGGTCTTTATCTTTCGCCGTAAATTCCTCCGAAAGCGGGGTAATGTGAATATTGTCCAGGAAAATATTGGATTTACGTACCCCTTCATACATATTAATCCACACACGTCCTGTAGCATTATAAGCATTCCAGGCTCCCCGGTTCATCAACTTCCCGAATTTCTCCGGCCAGGGAACATTAAATTCATCGGATGCCAGCACAAAAGGATTGATATCCGCCATATCCGTAAAATGAATTTCCATCGGTAAATCCGCATAAGCATCCGTTAAAAAAGCTTCGGCATAATTCCGTTGCAGAAAAGCTTCTTCTATCGTAATATCTTCCTCAGGCGCTTTGTCCAGAAAATCAGAACAGGATAAGGCCAGAAAAGTCAGCATCATTCCAGCTATTGTTTTGAATATATGTTTCATTTTTCATCTTTTTACAGGGTTCGACTTAAATCTTTTAAATTGTCACTTTAATTAAAATCGATTTGGAAACCGATATTAAAGCTTCGTTGCAAGGGATATTGTCCCCATCCATCATTAGATTCCGGATCCATAATTTTCACATGATCCCAGGTATGCAAATTCATACCATTGAGGAATACCCGGAACTGACTGATCCCGTATTTTTTATTGATGTTTTTCAGTGTATATCCAATTTCTGCATTCCGGAACCGCAAATAGTTACCGTTCTTTTTCCACACCGTAGAAGTAACAAAATTATTCGGGTTATTTCCCACGTCTATAGCCGGATAACGGGCATTGGGATTTTCAGGTGTCCAGCGGTTATCGTAATATTCTTTCAAAATATTATTTGATCCCAATCCATCGTAAAATGCCCACATTCCGAATCCTCCAATGTCAACCGTCGCATGAGCTGCACCGGTAAAATAAACACTCAAATCAAATCCTTTGTATCCGATGGTACCGCCGAACCCGAAAGAAATCTCCGGCAAACGGGGGTAGCCAATAGCAACCTGATCGTAAGAGTCAATAACACCATCCCCGTTAATATCTTTGTATTTCACATCCCCCGGACGCACCGTACCCAAAGTCTGATAGGGACTGCTTTGTATATCAGCTTCATCCCGGAAAAATCCTTCTGCTACAAAACCGAAAGGCTGATTCAAACGTTTTCCTTTCCCGGACAAATACGGATATTTTTTTGCCGGCTCATCATTTTCAATTACCTTATTCCGGGCAAATGTAAAATTCCCCCTGAAAGAATAGAAGAAACCGGAATTAGTTGTATTTCGGGCCTCCAACAGGGCATCTATTCCTCTATTCTTTATTTTACCGATATTTCCATAAGGTATGGACCACGGATAAATACCGGTTACCTGCGGTATGGTAGCCCTTTGTAATAAAATGCCTTTGCGGGATTCGTGGAAGAAGTCCACCTGTAAAGAAATCTTATCATTAAACAATCCCAAGTCAAAACCGATATCTGTTTTAGTGGATTCTTCCCAGGTTACATTCGGATTTCCGATTGCATTCTCCTCCATTCCCTTGTATTGCGTTTGTTCGTCTCCGAAATAATAATACTGTCCATCTGTCTTGATCGTACTCAAAAATAAGAAACGCTGTCCGATCTGATCATTTCCCACCTTACCGTATGATACCCTTAATTTCAGGCGGTTAATGGCATCAATTCCCCAGAAATTCTCATTGGAAACAATCCAGCCTAAAGACCCGGAAGGAAAGAAACCGAACCGTTTGCCTTTTGGAAAGTTTTCCGAACCATTATAACCGAAATTCCCTTCCAAGAGGTATCTGTCGGCAATACTATAAGTAAGACGTCCGGCAAATCCACGGCGGCGATACGGAATATTTCCCCTGGAATCCGCATTCAGGTTCACATACTCCCGCTGATTGAAAAGCAACATACCCGTAATATTATGAATACCGAAAGTACGGTTATAGTTTACCTGAGCTTCCAGATAGATAGCCCGGTTGGCTTCGTTTTCCCGCTCATAACCCAGCGGTTTTTCTTCCCGGAATACCGGACTATACAAATCTTCTCCGGTTTCTTCATCTTTCCCCAAGTAACGTTTTACTTCAAACTCTTTAATCCGTACATTATTGGTCTGGGTATACCTGTCATAAGAAAACAATCCCCTCAAAGACAATCCCTTCAATAAAAAATCCAAATTCCAGTTTGCACCAAAACTAGCTTGCAAGGTCGTCCGGTCCTGGGTAGAATAACCGGATTGAGTCACCCGTCCCCAAGGATTCCAACCCACATAAGCCTGAGCTCCTCCCGGAGTTCCGTCCGGATTCCGGGCCGGATAAGCAATCGGAGAAATCATCTGCATCGCCTGGAAAATATCAGGAGAACTGAAGCCCGGATAATTTCCGTTCTGTATAATTCCTCCCAATCCCAGTTGTAAAGTAAAGTTTTTAGCCAGAGCCACATCGATATTACTCCGGAAGTTATAACGTTTTACATTGGCATTGGTATTGTATTTATTAGCCGGATCTTCCCGGTAAAGTCCATCCTGTAAAGTGAACCCCACATTCATATAATACTTGAAAATATCGGTTCCACCGGTTACACTCAAATTGTTAATGGTTTGCCAGGATGTCTTATGCAATACCTCATCTGCCCAATCTACACTCGGATAAAGGTAAGGATCCGAACCGTCAGCATATTTCTGTAGTTCTTCAGCCGACCATCTTTCCTGTTGTCCGGAAAACCGTAAGGCTTCATTCATCAGAGAAGCATACTCAAATCCATTTACATATTTAGGTAAA
>JAEXFF010000217.1 GCA_023400335.1 Bacteroidota bacterium | reverse complement strand
AATTACCTCCTCCCTGTATAGCCACCTGGTTATCTCCCTCTTCGGACAAATGAATCACGACATTTACGGCATTTCCGATCTCAACAAACAATTTCATCGTAAAGCTACTGTTATTGATCCGGTTCGTCAAAAAATCTTTTTGTAACAAAGTCGTATCCCGGAAAGAGACAAAACGGACCAATTCTAGGCTACGGTCTTTCAATTGAGGAGTTGAACTCTTTATCACGTAATTGATGGAAGTATTGTTCAATAAATGGATGCCGCCGGTCAGATTCAAAGCATTAAAAGGGCCTTTCAAGCTAATTCCGATATCAGCATAAGCTTTTCCATATAATAAGGAAACCGGATTCTGCTTTACATTGATCACCTGAAAATTATTAGCCTTAAACTCCATATCCATCCGCATATCCGAAAACGGAGTCAAATTCAACGACCCATTTACCAGCAACGCCTGCCGGTTAGGAGCTGTAAAGGCAAAATTACGAAACAATATCTTCCCTTCTTCTACTGGTATCAAGGCAGAATCCAGACCAAAAACAGTACCCAACAGGATTACCTCTGCACTTCCGTCCCGGAAAGCAAGTCCTCCATTTATCCGGGGCCGGTCTAGATCTTCCCTCAATTCAATCCTTCCCTTCAAATCCCCATTCAGTTTGACCACATCTGCCGGTAAAAAAGCATTCACAATATAAAGGGGTAAAGAGGGGATATCCAGATCGACATCTATCTCCCGATTCTGTGCTGCAGTCGAAAATCTCCCTTTTACAATCACTCTTTGCATTTTGTCTAAATACAGCGCAAAATTCACGGCGTGGTTTGTGAAACGATTGGCCGCATCGTACTTAATATTCAACAAAACATCCCCTATCCGTTGTTTCTGGTAATAAAAATTATTAATAGACAGATTTCCGTCTGCAATCATGTGATCCTCTACAGAATAGAGCAACAAATCTGTATTTAAAATCCCGCTTAAATCCGGTATAAAAGGGATGACATTGGTAAGTGCAGCCAAATCAATCCCATTGATCTCAATCTGTAAACGTTCTTTTTCTTCCCCTGCATCCTCCAGCGATTGTATGCTCACTAATTTTTCCTGATAAGCTATCCGCAGATCCGCTGTGATTTGTCCTTCAGGACCAATTATAATCCGGTTATCAGCGTTTACGATCCACGTACTATATCCCAATACCGGATTTTCCGGGAATAAACGAATAACAAATGAACTGTCCCTCAGGATTAAATCAGCACCGATATGTACTCCGACCTGACCTTCCTTATTCTTCTGGCACAATTCAACTTCTAAGCGGTTTTGGCGGATATAGCCCGATGCCTGTACATTATACAAATCTTTCACGATTCCCTGAGGATTCATGGCCTGTAAATTATAGGTTATACCTGCCCCCTGCTGACTGATATTCAAAACAACAGAATCCAGTTCCACTTTATCTAAAACAGGATGTAAAACAGTAGAATTCAGGTGAAAGCCACTCTCCTCATTCGAAATAACAGCTAATGTAATTTCCTTAAAAAGTATCCCTTTGGATTTCAGGTATTTTCCCATTACATTTTCGGTACTTCCGCTTATCTTCATGCGGAAAAAAGGGAATAAAACCTGAATTTTTTCCATGTCAAAATCCCGTTCACGGATTTGCTGTTGTATTTCTGTAACAGCAGCCGAAAACAAAGGAGGTAACTGAGTAATGAGGGTATCCGCACGGAAAGTCATGTGAAAATCACCCGATACCAGGTCGATATTGGTTTGCCGCCTGTCGCTAACCAGATGTAACAAAAGGTCTCCCAGAGTGTAAAAACCCCGTCCATCGTCTATGCGTACCCGTTCTATTCCAACATTTAACAGATAATTATCGGTTTTTTCTACAGCAGCATTTATTTTAACTCCCATAGCCAAAGACAAGTCCTCCCGGGAAAAATTCAATTCTTTTAAATTTGCATTTCCGATCTCTCCTTCTACTCCCAATACATAACGTTTATCCAGAGAATCGGCCTGGAAAGTAAGCTGTAATGTCAAATCCGGATCTTCACTTTTCAATTCTCCATTCAACTTCATCTGATTGATGTCAGCGTTCAGCCGGATCTCCCGGTAATTGTGCCTTTTGTATTCCAGATTCCCGATTTCTACGGCAAGGCGGCTTTCTGCTTTTTTCAAATCGATACCTTTCCCGGCTAACCGGATATCCGCCGTTACAGTTCCCAGAGAATCAGCCGGTAAAAAGGGGGCTATATCAAAGCTATCGGCCTGTATATGCAAATCGTATGCGGCTACAGGAACAGAATAATAACCGGCTATCGTCAGACAACCATTATTCCGGCACAATTCCGCATGCGGATACAATTCTCCTTTTGAGGCGGAAACTTCCAGGTCAAGTTGAATATGGGAGGGAATTTCAAAATTTCCCTCTACCAGATTCTTTACAAAAGCGACATTCTCCAAATTCCCCTTTAATACAAGATCTCCGGATACATCCCGTATATTCTGTATGGACGTAAATTGTCCTTTTGCCTGCAAATCAAAACAGCCGGCTATCGAAGTTCTCAAACGCTTTAAACCGATCCGATCCTGAGAATAAGCAAATTCGGTCTGAATATTCAGTTTCTTATTAGCAATTTCTGCAGGTATATCCTTCCAGAATAAACGTATATCCTCCATTCCAACGGAAGCTTCCAATTCCACTTTCAAAGGAGACTGCCGGATGATCCCGTCAAGGGGGGCTTCAGAAAAAGCATTCAGGCGGACAGAGCTGTAAGGGGTACGGATAGACACATTTCCGGCCTCCGTATAAGTAGAATCCAGATCTATACGGGCCTGCATCTGTTCTATCTGTCCTCCTTCTTTTCGGACCAGCTGCAACTGATTCAGATCTGCCCTTATTACAGTTCCCCGATTATAGACACTATCCAGTTGTACCCCGATATGGGTTAAATTCATTTCAAAATACTGTCCGGTACTTTCCGAAAGGGCAAAAGCATAATCTTTCACTTCAACACTCCCGGCTCTCACCGTCCACAGAGAAGTGGTATCCGATTCCGGCACTGGTTCAGGTTCCGGAACAGCAGCAGCCGACGTCTTTATACGACACACTCCCTCTGCAATCTCTACCCGCTGCACCACTACTTCCTGCTTTCCGATATCCACCTGCCCTTTTGTGATGCCGCCCTTTTCCACCCGGGCCGATAATAAGGGTAAAGTCATGGTTTTCATATCGTAACTGACCCGGGACAATTCCAACTCATCCAGGTAAAATTTCCAATCAAAAGGTGCAGCATTTGCCGTATCTTTTTCTTCCGTCTCTTTCCCTCCCAGTAAAGAAACGGCTCCTTCTGCCAACTTCAATTCCCGGACCTCTGCTTCTTTAGTTTTTAAATCAACCCGGTCTGCTTTCAAGTCCAGCGGATCCAAGCGGACGGACAGTCTCATCCCGGTAGTATCATTTTGCAGCCGGAACTTCACCCGATTGAGTACCAATTCTTTTACAGCCAATTCTTTCCGGAAAATCCGCTTTATTCCGACATCTATATGAAGCTTCCCCACATAAGCAAAAGTATCTGCTACCGTTTTCCCGATATATACCTCTTCCAGCGTTAAGTCCAAAGGGAACCTCAGCGCCAGATTTCCGACTTCTACCTGCATATCTAATTTCTTTGCCGCGTAAGCTACCGCTTTATTTTTTACAAACCGTTGTACAGGAGGTAAATAAAGCAGAATTACCAACAACACCAGAAACAGGATGATTCCCAGAATCGTACGGAAGAAATATTTAAATACTTTTCTCATATTTTTGCATTCGCCCGAATATAACACAAATTATGTGAATCGGTACCGTAAATGTTAAAGAAATATCAAAAGTCAAAGGCGGAAAGGAAACAGCATATACTGTCGGACCCAAGCCTTTGACTTTCAATTTCAGCTTTCAATTTTACAGTTTACTATTTCGGTAATGTATTTTCCCAACCTGGATTTTGGGTAACCCCAAACCCGGAGTTGATTTCGGAAGCAGGTATAGTATAAACAAAAGCCGCTACATCAAAATCAGGATAACTTCCATTCGCAACACTGATAAGTTCTCCCGTGCGACGGACATCAAACCAGCGGAATCCCTCTTCAAAAAATTCCCTTCTCCTTTCCTCTGCGATAAAAGCCAGTATTTCCTGCGTAGTAGCAGGCAGATCCCCTACAGTTTCAATAGCTGTATTTCTTTTAGCCGTATACAACAATGCTTCCTGTGCTTTTCCGATATTTCCCTGATGGGCATAAGCTTCTGCCTGAATTAAATACATTTCTGAAACCCGGAATACCGGAATATTATTCACGACCTGAGAAGTCGGAATACCGTCAAACTTCCTGGGATGCCTTGTTCTCACATCGATTAATTTTAAACGGATATCCGTGGAAGCAAATAAGTTAACTACAGTATCCGTTAAACTGGCTCTGTAACTTCCATACAAAGTATTCAATGCATTGGCAGATAAATTATCATTTTCCGATTTAGAAATCGTCAGAATATCTTCGTCGCTGATAGCCGTAGATGACCACATTTTCAGGTAAGTTTCATTTGAAACAGGAGAAGCATCCCGGAGGATAACGGCAGAATCAGCAGCAATAACAGCCCGTCCATAGTTTTCCATAAACAGATTTACGCGGGCTTCCAGAGCATAAATTGCAGCCCGGTTCATATAAAACTGATTCAACAAAATCAAATCGTCCTCATTGTTCTGATTATAATTATCCACATAAGTATACCACCTGCCCGCTTCTTCTATATCCCTCAATATCTGATCGTAGGTTTGCGCTACCGTAGCCCTCTCTACCTGAGTAAACGGTTCTATCGGTTCATTATCCATCAACACAATTCCCAGCTGATTATTTGTTTCTCCGGTACGATAGGGCAAAGCAAAAATATTGACCAGAACATGTTCTGCCAAAGCCCGTAAAGCATAACACTGGGAAATATAAGACTGCAAACTGGCCGTTTCTTTTTCGGTAAGATGCATTTCCCGGGAGACAGTTAACAGTTTTTTGGCCCCCTGAATCGTACGGGTAGCTCTGTCTATCACCTGGTATCCTCCCTGCCATATATAATCCAGATTCTCATCCGTATCAGAAAAATTATACCGGTTTATGGACAAAAAATGTCCCGTAGAAGAACTGGCAATTGCATTATCAGCAGCCAGATCCCCTAAAGCGACCACGTTTCTTCCGTAAAAATAATAGTATCCCAATGCGTTATACATACCATTCAAGCCGTTTTGTACATCTTCCACCGTATTATAAGCGTCCTTTGCCGGAATATTCTGGAAATTATCCAAATCCAGAAAATTGTTACAGGAGCAGAACAATAATACGGGTAACCCGATCCAATATTTGATTTTATTTTTCATATGCAATTTTTTTAATTTCAACCGTTTTTCGGCCTATTTCTTCGATTCATTAAAAAGCAACAGTCACTCCGAACATAACATTACGGGGAGTAGGGTAATTCCACCATTGTATACCGTTAGCGCCAATTCCTGCCGGATCGAATCCCCTGAAATTTTTGGCACAGAATGTATACAGGTTATCTGCCGTCATAAAAACCCGGACAGTTCCCAGATGGGCCTGATCGGTAATGTGTTTCGGTAAGGTATACCCTAACGACATAGTCCGTATTTTTAAATAACGTCCATTCATCAGAAAACGGGTTGAAGCATTATTGGCGGAAGAACCATCCCCGAAAACAAAACGGGGTACGTCCGTTACATCCCCCGGTTTCTGCCAGCGATGATCGTAGACATAACGGGTCGTATTATCAAAACCGGAACCACCGATCTGTTCGTCATAACTCAAATTATCTCCGTAAATCTTCCCTCCCAAAGAATAATTCAACTGAAATGAAAAATCAATTCCTTTATAACTCATCCGGCTTATCAAGCTTCCCTGGAACTTCGGACTGGCTGTACCGACATACCGTTTTCCGGCCTCATTATAATTTTTTGTCACTTCATGCCCTTCTGTCCCTTTATACCATTGTGCTTCCCCGGTCTGAGGATCGACCCCTGCATATTTCTTCATTTTAAAAGTATAAATATCTTGCCCTTTTTCCACAATGGTTACCGAACCTTCAATCGGATCGTCCGTACTGAGTTTGAGAATTTTATTTTTATTGTGAGAACCTATCAGACTCAAGTCCCAGTCAAATCCATTCAATCGCAAAACTTTGGCACTAATCGTAAATTCAATTCCCTGATTTTCCAATTTTCCAATGTTTTTAGGTACAGTCGTCAAGCCGGTAGTCCTGGAAATAGGCACCAGAAAGACCATATCTTTGGTCCGATGGTAATAATAATCAAACTCTAACGTAATCCGGTCCAAAAAAGAAACATCCAAACCGACATTAAATTTATTGGTCTGTTCCCATTTCAGGTCCGGATTCCCTTGTTGTTCGTGAGCACTTCCGGGAAGCCCGTTATAGTTATATCCAAATCCAAACAGATTCCGGGAAGCATACCAACCGTGAGCATAATCTGCATCTCCGACATCCTGATTGCCGGAAGTACCGAAACTCGTCCGAACGGTCAGATTATTCATCCACGATCTAGTGAATTCCATAAAATCTTCCTCCGACAAACGGTAACGGGCTCCGACCGACCAGAAACCTGCCCAACGGTTATCTTCCCCGAAACGGGAGGAACCGTCAGCCCGGGCACTCATAGAAAAATAATATTTACTTCTGAAATCATACTGACCGTTGAAGAAAAACGAAGCTACTGCAT
>JAEXFF010000111.1 GCA_023400335.1 Bacteroidota bacterium | reverse complement strand
GCATATTATCGTTCACCTGCCTTACTTTTTCAGTTTCATGTGCAAAAGGGGAAAGGGATTTCCCTGCCCATCCAAAGCGGAACGATCGTATACCCGGAATCCCATATACTGATAAAAACCGAGAGCCAAAAGATTTTGCTCATTTACATCGACATAACATACCCCCAGATTCTGTATGGCATGCCTGACGAGTATCTTTCCCATCCCTTTTCCCCGGCTAAGGGGATGCACAAATAACATCTCGAGTTTAACTCCGTCAACTCCCATAAAAGCTTCCGCCTGTCCGGCCTCATTACAAATGCAAAGAAGTCTTCCGACTTTTTCCAAAGCTTCGCTGACAAAGGGAAATAACGCCTTTATGTCCGCCTCTTTCAGAAAAGTATGAGTGGCCCTCACCGACTGCTCCCACAGGGCAAGCAATTCACCTTTCCGGCCCGTACAGGCGGGGACGATACTTCTTTCCGAAACGATTTTCTCCATTGCCGTTCTGAATTTTTACCTATTTCTGATTTCCTCCCCCTCCCGTAACAGGGTTTTCCTTTACAAAAATTCTTTTTCCTGCCGTTCATTCAGGATTTGCGGCATATTCGACAATGCCCAATCCACTAATCCCTGAATATAAGGGATTAAACTATATCCTCTTTCCGTCAGACAATACTCCACCCGGGGAGGAACTTCCGGAAAAACCTCGCGACTGATCAAACCATCGGCTTCCAGAGTCCGCAAAGAAACTGTCAGCATACGTTGGGAAATATCCCCTATGCTTTTCTGAATATCACTGAAACGCATCGTTTTATTCGCATTCAGGGTGATCAAAATTAACATAGCCCATTTGCTACTCAAACGGCTAAGGATATCCCGGACGGGACAGAGGGTAGTATGATGAAATTTTTGCATTTTTTAACAAATATCTATCCGATTGTTTTTCAATATTAGTTACACGGAGGTAAGTAGCTTATCTTCACGTCCGTTCTTGTTTATGCTAAAAATAGCCCCTACCTTTACATTACAAAAGTAATAAACTTACTAAAAAGAACTATTGTTTCAATTATAAATTTACAATTATGGCAAAACGAGTAGCAGTATTAGCAGTAAATCCGGTAAACGGATTTGGTTTATTCCAGTATCTCGAAACTTTTTATGAAAAAGGGATTTCTTACAAAGTTTTCGCTGTTTCCGATAGCAAAACGATTTCAACAAATTCAGGAATTGTTTTACAGGCAGACGATGTAATTGCTCATTTGAAAGGTCAGTCTGAATCCTATGATGCTTTAGTATTTTCCTGCGGGGATGCGGTACCTGTTTTCCAGAACAATGCGACAAAACCCTTCAATACCGATCTGTTAGAAGTAATCCGGGAATTTGCCGGGAAACATAAAATCATGGCGGGACATTGTGCTGCCGGCCTGATATTTGAAATTGCAGGCATCACGGAAGGTAAAAAATTGTCTATCCATCCGTTAGCCAAACCAGCTATTCAAAAAGGCACAGCCACCGACGATACCGCTACCGTCGACGGCAATTTCTATACGGCACAATGTGAACACACCCTCCCGGAACTGATGCCCCGATTATTGGAAGCCCTGCAATAATAGAGAAGTATATCGACAAGAGAGGCGGTATTTTAATAAAAAAATATCGCCTCAACTTCAGCCGCTACAGCACTTCCTGAGACCAGTTTTCCGGTTTAAAACCGACCCATACCCGATCTTTCCCTACCAATAACGGACGTTTAATTAACATGCCGTCCGTCGCCAACAGATGAATTTTTTCCCTTTCATTCATTTCAGGCAATTTATTTTTTAATTGTAAGGATTTATATACCCATCCACCGGTATTAAAAAATTTTTCCACAGCCAGGCCACTGTTTGACAGCCATGTTAACAGCTCTTCTTCGGTAGGTTTTTGTTCCGCAATATGCCGTTCTTCAAATTCTATCTGATGTTCTTCCAGCCATTTCCGGGCAGCCCGGCAAGTACCGCAACCCGGATATCCTATAAATAAATATTTTTTCATTTTTTGTATAAGTAAAGCTCAAAAATATCATGTTTCTCTCCTTTATTAAAGACCTTATTCTTACACCGTTTTCCGTCAAAAATAAAAGCTTCCCTTCCGATCTTGTCTGCACGATCCGGCAAACGATACAGAGGAACCATACTGCATGGAAAGGGAGCAGGCCCGTTCCACTCTTTCTATCCCGGCATTGCGAAAAATTTTTCTGTTTATTTCTCTATACCTGAAACAGTATTTTTTCCCTTTTTGCAGATCCAGTTTTTTCACCTTTTCAGTAAATGTCTCAAAGCCGTTAAGGGATGATAAAACAACATACGGGGACCGGCAAAACGCATGACGTCCCGCATCTGCTGCCGTAATTCCGGTTTATAGCAATGTACAGGACAATGTTTACAAACCGTTTTCCGTTCTCCGAAAGGACAATGGTCCAGCCGCGCGCAGGCATACGCCAACAACCGTTTGCAATTTCCGCACAATTGCTCATTTCCCTCTTTTTTACGGCAATAGAGCCGAATCATAATACCCACCACTTTTTTCTCCCATCCGATACGTGTCATCCCCATTCTTCCAAATTTAAATCCATACGTCCTGAACAATTATTTGCTGAACAGTCTTCCTATTTCATTCTTAAAAAATTCCGATAGCTTTCTTCAGCTTTTCTTATCATTCCGGCATCTACTTCCGGTTCAGACTCAAAAAAGGAAGTTGCACACTGAAGTTCTCCCTTTTCAGATATCTTTTTCCAATTTCCGACAATCTGCCCGTTATAGAGAACGACAGGATAAAAAATTCCCCATCTGTTAAAGGCTTTGGGATGATATTTTTGCAAAAGTACCGGGGTTCTGTCCTTATAACTCACCATGTATTCATCATAAGGCGGCAAGAAATGCAATACTTCTTTCCCTTTTCTTTCTTTATAAAAAGCATAACACCACAATTCCTGTGAACCGGAAATTTCCCGGACCAGCTGTCCCTGTATCAATCCGATGGCCTGCTTTGCTTCGCTTACAGTCAACCCGGACCACCATACAAAATCTTTTACAGTTGCCGGCGAATGGCTGCGGAAATAACGAAGTGCCAATTCAGCTAAAGCTTCTTCCCGCTGCAATTTCCGGCTGAAAGGGATATGCTCATCCACTAAAGTATAAGCAGGCTTGCCTGCCCGGTCCGCACCATTACAAACAAGTCCCTCGGTCTCCGCACGCAGAAGATAGCGCCTGACACGGTCGTCTGCCGTCGGCATCCCTGCCCGGTCCAACTCCTGCTCAATCTCTTCCCGGGTAAGACAGCGGTGACCCGACAACATTTTACCAATCAGATCATTGCATTTCGTATACAGACTTTCCGGTATAACCATTCCGCTTGCCTTTACCCAGGCGTCAACGGTCTTTTTTATACGCGGAGCAGTAAGCTGCTGCATCCACCGTAAATCCTTTCCTGCCACAAAATGCCAGGTCGGACGCATCACATGCGCCCGCACAATTTCCCCTTTCCTTATCGCCTCATCGATTCGCCGGAGTGTACCCGACTTTATTCTTACTCCAATCGCCCATTTCGACATTGTATAATCCTGTGCCTGTACAGCACCCATCCAGGATACCAACTTCTCCGGATCTTCAAAATCCGGAAGGGCCAATTGCTGGGAAACCAAACGAATATCTGCAATTTTATCTTCTAATTTCATATCCTCTGAATCTTTTCCGTTTCCAAAACGAACCATTTACCTCTACAAATTTTTCAAAAAATAAGGTCAGGGAAAAGATTTTTCACGCTGAACGATTAGCTGTAATTTTTCCGCAATTTGGTAAAATTACTTTTAATAACACAAAATTTCCTTTCCAATTTTACTGGAAATAACTCTTTTCCGATAAACTGATTTTTATTTCTTCTGTTATAACCTTCTTGCTTCAGAACGGCAGTTGTACTTTCTATATTTACCTACAGCACCTGTAATTTTCATAAAAAAGCATTTTAGCCTGAATAACATAAACCTTTTTTCAGCTATCCTTTTCCAAAACCTTTTTTCAGCTCAAAGAAATTACCAATTGGTAATTTTATTTTTTCACGAATGCCTTACCTTTGTACCCTTGTTAAACAAAAATGAAAGATGATGAGAGATGGTATTGATTTCGGACGTACAGATATTTCCAAATTATTCTGGAAATTATTAATTCCGACTGTACTGGGTATGGTTTTTTCTGCTGTTTTTGTCATTACAGACGGAATATTTGTCGGGAAAGGCATAGGCAGTGATGCCCTGGCCGCTGTCAATATTACAGCCCCTTTGTTTATGATCACCACCGGAATAGGATTAATGTTCGGGGTAGGAGCTTCTGTCGTAGCTTCGATTCATCTTTCCCGGGGTAAAATTAAAGCAGCCAATATCAATATAACACAGGCCCTGACAGTTTCCTCCTTATTGATTATACTGATGTCGGCTGTATGTTGCATATTTATAGAACCGGTAGGCAAATTATTGGGCAGTTCGGAACGACTGCTTCCGGATGTAACCGAATACATGAAATGGTATATTCCTTTTCTGGTTGCCTATCTGTTACTCAGTGCAGGGATGTTTTTTATCCGGCTGGACGGTTCTCCCAATTATGCCATGCTATGCAATGTCGTTGCAGCTGTCACGAACGTCATACTGGATTATATCTTTATCTTCCGGTTCGGTTGGGGACTGATGGGAGCGGCTTTTGCTACCAGTTTGGGGACTCTGTTAGGGGGACTGATGACCTTACTTTACCTGACACGCCTTTCGCAAAAACTACGGCTTTGCCGGATAATCATCAATCGGAAAAGCCTGCAACTTACTTACGCTAATATTGTCCGCATGGGAAAACTCGGGTCCTCGGCTTTTATCAGCGAAGCATCTATAGCTTATATGATGTTTCTGGGGAATTATGTGTTCATCCGCTATCTGGGCGAAGATGGAGTTGCAGCTTTCAGTATTGCCTGTTACTTTTTCCCGATTATTTTCATGGTGTATAATGCCATTGCGCAGTCGGGCCAACCCATCATCAGTTATAATTTCGGGATACGGAATCGGGAACGCATTTCCCGTACGGTCATGCTTATGATAAAGGCTGCTCTGGCCAGCGGAATCTGTTTTTTTATGAGTACCGCACTTTTCAGCCGGCAAATTGTCGCTTTATTTATAAATGAAAGTTATTCCGCATATCAAATTGCAGTAAATGGTCTGCCGTATTTTGCTTTCGGGTTTATCTTCTTTGCCTTAAATATGGTCGGCATCGGTTATTATCAAAGCATCGAAAAAGCCCGGCGGGCAATCATCATAACTCTTTTACGCGGAATCGTGTTCATGTCGGCAGGTTTCTTACTGCTCCCTCTATTATGGGACATAAAAGGCATTTGGTTAGCTGTACCTCTGGCAGAACTGCTGACGTTACTTTTTATCGGAGGAATTTATGCCAGGGATCGCCTAACAGCACGCAGATGATATATATTTGCGAATATTAATCTGAAAGTTCAGGAGTATGGAAACATTTATAGAAAAATTCCAGAAAAGATACCACATATCGAAAGATAATCTGCAGCAGCTCATCGGGCGTATGCAGGAAATACATTTTAAAAAGAAAGAAATTGTGGTCCACGAAGGAGAAAAGAATACGAATCTCTACCTTATCAAGCAGGGAATCTGGCGGGGTCATTATCTGAAAGACGGAGTAGATACCACCATCTGGTTTGCTTCAGCAGGAGAAGTTGCTTTTTCCGTCTGGGGGTATACCGACAATTCGGCATCCCATATTTCCATAGAAACGTGTTGTGACAGTATGGTCTATTGTATTTCCGGGAAGGATCTGAATCAGCTTTATTTTTCTTCCGTTGAATTAGCCAATTTAGGACGAAAATTAATGGAACAGCAATTACTTTCTACCGAAAACTGGTTAATCAGCGGCAGCCCGCGTGCCCGGGAGCGCTACCTGACGCTGATCCGGGAAACTCCGGAATTACTGAAATATGTACCCCAAAAACACATTGCTTCTTACCTCATGATTACTCCTCAATCCCTGAGCCGCATCCGGGCCAGAATAAAATCCGGATCCTAAGGGAAATTCAGCTTTTATAACAGATATTTTTCCCTTCTTCCGGCAATTCCCTTGCCAGAAAAGAAGCTGTAACGGAATCCCGGCAGGTCAACATTCCCGCAGGCGTACCG
>JAEXFF010000097.1 GCA_023400335.1 Bacteroidota bacterium | reverse complement strand
TACATCAGCTGTCCACAAATGAAACGGTACCAAAGAGATTTTAAAACCCATACCGGCAAAGAAAAAGACAAAAGCCATGATCTGCAAAGGACAACCACTGATGCCCGCGGGAATATCCTCAAAATACAAGGTCCCGGCGGTTCCGTATATCAGAGAAATCCCATACAACATCAGTCCGGAAGCAAAAACGGCTGAAAGTATATACTTGGCTCCGGCTTCAGCAGAGTGATGCCGGTATTTGTCGAAAGCCACCAATGCAGCCATCGGCACAGAAGCCGTTTCTAATCCGATAAAGAACAATAAAAAATTACCCGACGATATCATAAAATACATCCCCAGCAGGGTTGAAAGCGTCAGCACATAAAATTCCCCCCTTTTAATTGAAGTGCTCTCCCGGCTCAACCAATTCCGGGCTTGCATAAAAATAAGCAAAGTCCCTGTATTCAGAATTGTCTTCACCACAGACAGCAGGGGAGAATTGATATACATCCCGCCAAAAGCCTGACCGTCGGGCATAGGGACCAGATGAATCAACGTATGCACCCCCATCAGCACACAGGCTGTAAGTTGAAAATAACGGCGGATTTTGCCCGTACAAAACAAATCAAAAAGCAATAAAAGCACCATCACTCCGATCAGTGATATTTCTTCCTGCAAATGCAATAAATTTCCGAAATCCATAACCTTAATCCTTCCAAATATTCATAACCTTCTTTCCCCGCATTTTCCTTCTGTTTTATCTTTATTTTGACAACTGTTCCACAACAGGAACCACGCTTCCGTTTATCATACCGGAGATCCACAAAGGAGCCAGTCCGATGGCAGCAACGGCCACAATCAATCCGATAACAGTCAGACGCTCGTCCCAGCTGGCATCTTTCAACTGCTGATGTGCCGGGTTTACCACATTTCCATACAATAATTTCCCGATCACCCTCAATATATAAACCGCCGTGATGACAATGGAAGTAGCTGCAAGAACAGTCATCACCCGGTGAAAAGTATCGGCTTCTTCAAAAGCGCCGACAAAAACAGTCATTTCTGCCACAAAACCGCTCAAGCCCGGCAATCCCAGGGAAGCCAATCCCGCTATTACATACCCCACTCCTAAAAAGGGAATAATCCGCATCAATCCTCCCATCTCCGTAATTAAACGCGTATGGGTACGGGAATAAATCATTCCGATTAATGCAAAGAATAAAGCCGTCATTAATCCGTGCGACAACATTTGTAATACAGCTCCCGTCATAGCCGTCTGATTCAGCATCAGGATAGCAAACAATACCAAACCGCAATGGCTCACAGAGGAATAAGCATTGATATATTTTAAATCCTTCTGTACAATAGCACTATAAGCACCGTATACTACACTGATACCCGTCAGGAGGATAAAAATCCAGGACAATTCTTTTGCGGCTTCCGGCATCAGATAAATAGCCACCCGGAAACAACCGTATCCTCCGAGTTTCATTAAAACCCCGGCATGTAACATAGAAACAGCCGTAGGAGCGGAAGCGTGTCCGTCAGGCGACCAGGTATGAAAGGGGAATAAAGCCCCCAATACGCCGAATCCGACAAAAGTCAGGGGGAAAAACAAACGCTGAGCCTCAAGGGGAATGGTATATTGCGCAATTTCCAGTAAATTCATGGTATAAATTCCTCCGGCCGGAGCGGAATGGAAATAAATACCCAAAATTCCGACCAGCAGGAAAGCTGATCCTCCCATTAACATCAGGGTCAGTTTCATAGCCGCATACTCCTTCCGGCCGCTTCCCCAAACGCCTATCAGCAAATACATCGGTATTAAGGCTACCTCATAAAACATAAACATCGTAAATAAATCGATGGAAATAAAAAAACCGAATACTCCCGTTGACAGTAAGCAAAACCATAGGAAATACTCCCGCTGCTGCAGGGCCATCCGCCAGGAAGCAAATGTACCGGTAAACACAATAATGGCTGAAAGTAAAAGCATAACCACAGAAATACCGTCTACCCCCACAGCATAATGAATATTTAAAGGAGCAAACCACAAAAGATCCGCCCGGAACAACATTTCAGCCGTATTTCCGTTATTTCTTTCTCCCAGATACAAGATTGTCAAAGCCACAGCCAAAACCAATAAAGCGCTGGCTCCCGCCACCATTACTGTCCGGATTTGCTTTAAATTTCCGGCCAACATCAAACTCAGCATCATCGCTACCGGTATTCCTACAAATAAAGATAAAAAATTCATCTCCTTACGATTTTAATATATATCCGTCACTTCTCTTTCCGCTATTTCTAGCTTTTCTTTTATAAAAAGACCAGCCACACCACAATCAATAATGTTCCGATCAGGAAAACAAAAGCATACTGCTGTATTTGTCCTGATTGCAGCCGCCGTATATGATAAGCGGCTCTCTGAGTTACCATCGCTGTCAAATTTACGGTCCCATCTACAATATGCCGGTCAAACCAGGCAATCCCCTGTGAAATACCGGCAAAAATAATCCGCTTCGTCATAAATAAATACACTTCATCTATATAAAAACGATGGGTGGCAGCCCGGTAAAAACCTCCGAAATTCTTTGCCAGTTTTTCCGGTACAGACGAATATTTCCGGTAAAACACCGAAGCGATTCCAATAGCTATACAGGCGATAGTCACACTGGACAAAGCCACCTTCCAATCCAAATGTATCGTATAAGGGGCTCCATTGCTGCTCACAAATTTTCCAAAGGGGATAAATCCGGCAAAGCAAGTAACAAAAGCCAGGAACACCAGCGGAGCGGTCATACGAAACGGGGCTTCGTGAGGTGTATGTTCGTATTCTGCCTCTCTTCCCCAGAAAATAGAGTAATACAAACGGAACATATAAAAGGCTGTCAGCCCGGCAATCCCACTCATTAATACACCCATCCAGGGGCTAAACAAAAAAGCCGCTGTCAGGATCTCATCCTTACTGAAGAAACCAGAAAACGGAGGAATACCGGAAATCGCCAGACAAGCCACCAAGAATGTGAGGTGAGTAACCGGCATATATTTTCTCAAACCTCCCATAGCCGACATCTCATTGCTACCGATTGTATGTATAATCGCCCCGGCACACAGGAAAAGCAATGCCTTAAACAGGGCATGGGTAAAAAGATGGAACATTCCGGCAACATATCCCAGGCCGGCATGTCCGCCCATCCCGCTCACTCCCAGCGCCACCATCATAAATCCGATCTGGGAAATGGTAGAAAACGCCAATACCCTCTTTATATCGGTTTGTACACAGGCAACGACAGCCGCATACAGGGAAGTAAAAGCCCCCACAACAGCAATTACCTCCAGAAGTTCCGGAGCCGCTTCTATGTATAACGGGAACAAACGGGCCACCAGATACACCCCGGCTACGACCATGGTCGCCGCATGTATCAATGCCGACACCGGTGTCGGGCCTTCCATGGCATCCGGCAACCAGATATGAAGCGGGAACATAGCCGATTTCCCGGCCCCGCCGATAAATATAAGTCCCAGGGCCCAGGCAATGACGGATCCCCCTAAAAAAGTCGCCCCCGATGCAGTCCCGCAGGCCTGCCCGGACATCAATTCCGCAAAAGCAAAAGTCTGCGTATAAAACGAAAGTAAAAGTATGCCTAGCAAAAAGCCCAGATCAGCAAAACGGGTCACGATAAAAGCTTTTTTAGAAGCCGCAATGGCAGCAGGTTTTGTATAATAAAAACCAATGAGCAGATAAGAAGATACACCTACCAGTTCCCAGAAAATATACATCTGGAAAATATTAGGAGCAACGACCAAACCCAACATAGAAAAAGTAAAGAGGGAAAGAAAAGCATAATACCGCTGAAATCCCCTTTCCCCTTTCATATAACCCAGACTATAAATGTGAACCATCAGCGAGACAGTCGTAATGACTACCAACATCATAACTGAAATGGGATCGAGTAGAATTCCCAGATCAATATGCAAATTTTCTGTAAACCGCAACCATTCCAAATGAAATACCGTCTGAGGCTGCCAAAGCCCTTCCGTCCTTCCTGCCCCGAAATACCGGAAAGCAGTCAGATAAGCCAAAAAAGTAATCATAACCAGTCCCAAAGTGCCCAAACTCCCGGCCAACCGATGACTCATATATTTTCCGCCTATCCCCAACAGGATAAACATTAACATCGGCAATAATAATATCAATATAGCATTTTCCATAATATCCAGGTTCCAAAACAATAGTTCAGTGTTTCATCTTATCCAATTTACTTACCTGAATATTCCGGATATTCCGGTAAATATTGATAATAATAGCAATAGCAACAGCCGTCTCAGCTGCCGAAATTCCAATTGCAAAAAGAGTAAAAAAGAACCCTTCCAACTGCCCCGGAAACAGATAACGATTAAAAACAGCAAAATTGATATCCACCGAATTGAGTATCAATTCGATTGAAATCAGAATCGCCAGTAAATTACGCCGGTAGAAAAAACCGAAAATTCCGGCGAAAAACATAATGGTGCTTACCACCAAATAATACTCCATATGTATCATAATCCCTGCTTTAAATTTCGATTTAACCTCTTTTCCGGGCAATCATAATTCCCCCGATTATACAAGCCAGCAACAACACACTAATCGCCTCAAAGGGAAGCATATATTGGTACTTTTCCGTCCCCAATAATGCAAAACCGATGGTTTTCATATCGATTTCCCCCGGTGTAAAACGGGAAGAAGGAAAAGTATGGCTCAATGTGATAAAAATACATAAGGCGGCCCCGGCAACGGAAGCGACCAAACCGGCAAATAACTTGCTTTTCGGTAATTTCCCGGCAATTTTATCTCCGTCCGGACTGGTCAACAAGATGGAAAATACGTACAGCACAATGATCCCCCCGGCATATATCGTCAGTTGTACTGCCCCTAAAAAAGAATAATTCAACTGAAAATAGACACCTGCCGTTCCGAATAACACGAACAACAAATAGGTAGCCGATCTCAATATCCGCTGAGTAGTGACCGCCATTATGGAGAATACAATAATAATGGCAGCTAAAATATAAAACACGACAATTTCCATCTTTTCATCCTTTAAATTTTACGACTTCTGTCCGGCATACTGCTTTAAATTTTCTTTTTTTCCAGTACAGATCCCTCCCGGTTCAATTGCTTTACTAATTTCTCCCGGGTAAATACGGCATTCTCAAATTCTGTTCCGAAGCGGAGAGCCCCGTGGGGACAATTGACGACACACAACTGGCAAAAAATACAACTCCCCAAATCGTATTTATAAGCCTTTAAAACTTTACGCTTTTTTCCTTCCGCATCTGTCACGATTTCCGACACTACCTCTATTGTTCCGTTCGGGCAATTCATTTCACAAATCCCGCAAGCTACACATTTATGTTCATTATTTTCATTGTGAATCAATTCCAGACTGCCGCGGAAACGGTCGTACATCTTCAAAGCAGCCCGGTTTTCCGGATAACATTCCGTCGTTTTCCTGGTAAAAAATTCCCGTAAAGTGACTTTCATGCCGGTTAATAAAGATCCCAAACCACCGAATAAACCACTGAAATAATTACTTTTCTGAGCCATATTAAAAATGTAAATCAAAAACCACAACAATCACCATCAAAAACATATTTACCAAATTGACCGGAAGCAGGTATTTCCATTCCAACGTCAGCAACTGATCTACCCTCAACCGCGGAAATGTCCACTTAAACCACATCATGATAAAAATCAATACCCCGGTTTTTCCGAAAAACCAGATAACAGGAGGGATATAATCCATCACAGTATTAAACCCGTCCCATCCTCCGATATGTAAAGGCATCCATCCTCCCAAAAACAAAGTAGCCGCCATACCCGCTACAATAAACATATTGAGATATTCTGCCAGATAAAAAAATCCGAAATGCATACCTGAATATTCCGTATGATAACCGGCTGTCAATTCCGAATCTGCTTCCGGCAGGTCAAAAGGTCCCCGGTTGGTCTCCGCCGTCCCTGCAATCAAATAGATAACAAAAGCAATAAAAGCAGGAATATGCCCCTTGAAAATAAACCACCCATCGGCCTGATTCGCTACAATCTGCGATAACTGCATGGTATCGGTAAATACAATAATCGTCAAAATCGACAAGCCGACAGACAATTCATAGCTGATCATCTGTGCTCCGCTCCGCATCGCCCCGATCAGGGAATATTTATTATTACTCGACCAGCCGGCCAGCAAAATGCCCACAATTCCCATAGAAGAAACGGCCATGACAAAAAAGGCCCCCACATTAAAATCGATGATCTCCAACCCCTTGGCAAAAGGCAGACAGCTAAAGGCAATGACAGAAGCAATAATGACAATATAAGGAGCCAGGTTAAATAAAAATTTATCGACATGGTTGATGGTGATCAGCTCTTTCGTCAACATCTTGATCATATCGGCTACGCTCTGTACCAAGCCGTACGGCCCTACCCGGTTCGGCCCAATCCGGCATTGAAAAAAAGCACACACCTTTCTCTCCACATAGATCAATACCAAAGCGACTACAGCATAACTGACCAGCAAACACAAACCGATGAGCATGAATTCCGTCAGTATCGCCCAGCCTTCCGGGAGAAACGACCGCAATAACTGATCTACCCAATGAGTAACCACTGAAAAATCAAACATATTTTTCTTTTTTAGAAAGTTTTCTCTTTACTTTTTTCTCTTTATTCCTGCTGAATCCTGCCATTCAACGGTCAATATCCGGAACAACATAATCCAACGATCCGCCTATAGCAATGAGATCCGCAATTTTATTGCCTGTAGCCAGTGTATCAACAACCGACACCAAAGGCAAACCCGGAGAGCGGAATTTTAAACGATACGGGTACTTCTCTCCGCGACTTTCAATAAATACCCCGAACTCCCCGCGACTGGCTTCTACACTGGTAAAATAACTGCCCTCCGGCAATTTAAGAATCGGTTTGGTTTTTAAGGCGTAGGCCCCTTCCGGAATATTATCGATTAATTGTTCCAGTATGCGGAGGGATTCGGTTATTTCCTCCAGCCGCACTTTATACCGGCCGAAAACATCTCCGTCTTCCCGGAGTATTTCTTTAAAATTCACCTTTTCGTATATCCCGTACGGGAGTTTTTTCCTTACATCACAGGCCCAACCGGAAGCCCTTCCGGAAGGCCCCGTCACACCAAATGAAATTGCCTGTTCCCTTGTCAATACCCCTATCCCTTTCATCCGCTGCCGGGCAATCACATTTCCGGTAAAAACTTCATCGTACTCTTTCATCATAGGAGGCAAATAACGGATAAAATCCTTCACCCCTTTCACAAAATCCGGATGTATATCAGCCATCACACCCCCGATTACATTGTAATTCATAATCAGACGGCCCCCGCACGTTTCTTCCAACAGATTCAGTATCTTCTCCCGGTCCCGGAATCCATAGAAAAAAGCTGTCAAAGCCCCTAAATCCATACAGAAGGTAGACCAAAACAACAAATGTGAAGCTACCCGAGTCAATTCGTCCATAACAACCCGTATATAAACAGCCCTTTCGGGAATTTCCAGTCCCAAAGCCTTTTCGATACACATACATAAGGCATGGCGGTTCTGATGAGCCGACAAATAATCCAGCCGGTCGGTTAAAGCCAGTGTTTGGGGATAGGTCATACTTTCACACATTTTCTCTATTCCCCGGTGGATATAACCGCAATTGACGTCGACTTTTTTCACAATCTCCCCCTCCAGCGATACCCGGAAACGCAGTACCCCATGAGTCGCCGGATGCTGAGGGCCTATGTTGACTACATATTCCGAATCTTCGAATACGACATTTTCCTTTTCTTCTACAATTCCATCCTCCTGAGCTTCCAGCACCGGAGTCACGTCCAGGGTCTCGTCACTCTCCAAACGCACCGGATTCAACACTTCACCGGCATCGTAATCTTTCCGTAAGGGATATCCCACCCAATCATTCCGCAAAAATAAACGACGCATATCCGGATGATTGATAAAACGGATACCGAAAAAATCAAAAATTTCCCGTTCATTCAAACCGGCAGCAGCCCATAAATCGCAAACTGTAAACAATTCCGGTTTTTCCCGGTCGACAGCTTCCGTCTTTACCACCAAATTCTCCCCGGAAAGCGTGGAACGGAAATGATAGATTACGCCTAATTTTTCTCCCCAGTCCATCCCGGTCATACAGACCAGATAATCGAATCCGAGATCATTCCGCAAATGAACAGCCAGTTCCCGGAAATCCCCGGGTTCCACCCTTACGGTTAAAACTTCCCCCTTTTCTTCTACAGCTTCCGGCGCCCATCCTGCTATATATTCTTTTAAATTCTCCATATTTTACTCTAATCATTATCGTGTTCCCTGAAGGAAACGAATACGCTTCGGGGCTTATTCCTTTCTCTCTTTCCGGTTTACATCGCCCAGAAATTTTTGTACTTTAATCTTACGTTGTAATTGCATCATCCCATACAACAAAGCTTCCGGACGGGGAGGGCATCCCGGCACATACACATCCACCGGCAATATAGTATTCACCCCCTGTACTACGTGATAAGATTTGCGGAATGGCCCTCCGGAAATGGCGCATCCTCCCATAGCAATGACGTATTTCGGCTCTGCCATCTGATCGTATAAACGCCTCAATACCGGAGCCATCTTATGTACGATCGTACCGGCTACCACAATGACATCCGCCTGACGCGGACTCGCCCGGGTTACTTCAAAGCCAAAACGGGCAAAATCATAACGGGCGGCTCCCACCGCCATAAATTCGATACCGCAGCAACTTGTAGCAAATGTAAGCGGCCACACCGAATTCGAGCGTCCCCAATTGATGAGTTCGTCCAGACACCCCACGATAACATTCGTTCCGGATGCCCGCAGTTGTTCCAAATACTCATTGTCTTTGAAGTCTTCATACTTCATCGATTTTACGGTTACTTCCATTCCAACGCTCCTTTCTTCCAGGCATACGCCAATCCCAATATCAATACTATCATAAAAAACAATATACAATACAACCCGTCTATCCCTGTTTCCTTCACAATTACAGCCCAGGGGAACAAAAAGACCGTCTCTACATCAAACATCAGAAACAAAATGGCAAACAGATAATATCCTACTTTAAACTGCATCCAGGATTTTCCCCGGGTCGGGATTCCGCATTCGTAAGCTTCCCCTTTCTGACCATTAAAAGAACGGGGTGAAATCAAACGGGCTACCCCCAAAGCAATCGCAACCAAAGCAATTGCTGTAATCAATACAACTACTAATAAAGTAAAATTCATAAAAATAAATTTAAGTCCGCAGCATAACTTAACTACAGAGAATCATTACAACTTCCGGAAGGAAAAAATATGAAGCAAAAACTAGATTACAATTTTACGGAGCCTATATATATAGTAAGCCGTAGGATCGGCATAAAAAGCAACGGGCAAAGACTCCTTAAATAAACATAAGACTAAAGCAGTACTCCGGAAATCCTTCCTATTTGCATTCAACCATATATAAGACTTATAATTCGAAGTAAAATGATTGATATCTAAGACAAGTTCCCCGTATGCATTTTCAAAAAGAGAAGGAGAAGCATTATACCCTTCCGTCCCTTCTGACAACTCTAGAGCTGTATTTCCTGTCCCCTGAGCGGAATCTGCGACGATTCCCGCCTCTGCTACGCCCAGTAACAGGGGAAATAAAACGAACAGCCCATATAGGATAATTTGCTTCATAAAAACAATTGAAGACGCAAATATAAATTTAATTTATAAATTAAAAAATAATTTATCCGAATCAATTTGAGCAAACGAATGCATACAAAAGAAAACTTTCCCCTATTCTCCGTGAATTTCTACCCCGCAAATCACAACATTAAGGGATTTTTTCACGTACCTTCTGCTAGTAATTTTGTCATGTAATCAAAACCAATAACAAATGAAAAAAACCGGAATATTTTATGGTTCCACTACCGGAACAACCGAAACCATAGCCAGGCAGATTGCCACTTTACTGGATGTGTCGGATGCAGATATTTATGATGTAGCAAATGCCGAAGTTTCTTCGGCCGATGCTTATGAAGTATTGATTCTGGGCAGTTCTACCTGGGGATTGGGAGAACTACAGGACGACTGGTACAGTTTCCTCGACAAGCTGAAAAAAACGAACCTTAGCGGTAAGACAGTTGCCCTGTTCGGCTGCGGAGATTCCTCCTCCTACGATACCACCTTCTGTGATGCCATCGGAATTATTTATGAAGAGCTACAGAACAGCGGTTGTTCCTTCTGCGGAGATTGCGACACAGAGGGTTATACCTTCAGTGATTCCAAAGCCGTTGTAAACGACCGCTTTGTCGGTTTGGCACTCGACGAAATGAATGAATCCGACCGCACGGAAGAACGTTTAAATAAATGGATCAACCAATTAAAACAAAGCTGTTTAGAATAGGTCATCCCTTATTTATTGATTAATAATTGTAAACCGGATGTCTTTGCCATCAGACATCCGGTCCCAAAAACAGAATATTATGCCCGCCACCTGTGCTACTTCCGGAGAAATAAAAATTTTTCTGCATCATATTTATGAATTACAAAAAGGGGTCAGAAATATGGCTCTTTGCACTTTAAATGCTGCTGATACAGAATTCGCAATAAAACGCCTGCAACGGCTGAATATCTCCTTTTTTAAGCAGGAACTCGGCAACCACAATATCAACCTCTTTTTCGGAAAGGAAGAATGCATCCAAACTGTACAACTGATCATCAACCGTCCCCTTAACTGCCTTACTCCGGAAGAAGATTTTATCATCGGAGCCCTTCTCGGTTACGGTATCAGCCAGCAATGCAAACGCTATACCGCCCGCAAAACTGCCGTATTGAAGACAGCCTGATTTTAAAATGTCCGGATGTATAAACGTAAAAACGTACAAAAGACGAAGGGGCATTTATACCGGATCAAACAGACACAGGTTTGCTCATAAAAGATAAGAACATCCCGGGCTCTACTTTTTCAATCCGTCCGACTTCCCAAAACGAAAGTTCTCTTTTTGAAAATTCGTCCTTTCTAATTATACACTGACGGATACGCTACAATCAACAGAACTGATATACTGATGCATATTTATTTACCAAAATCATGTATTCGCAAACCAAAAAGCCGGAAAGCCTTGCTGATTAAGCTCCCAAAGTTGTACCTCTGCTGAAAATTTTTTTGGATATCTCTCCCGCAGAGAAACAAACACAATTAAATAAGGCTGACCGAAAAAGTTTATTTTTCAGTCAGCCACTTCCCGTTATTTAAAAACAGTTTTAAAAACGATCGCATTAACTCCTGTAATAAAATAATTATTCATCCATTACAATTGGCGGATGATGAACATATCCGTTTCCTTTAGAACGAAACAAACCGAAACCAGATGAACCTCCTCCGGGACGACCCTCATCGCTGTCCTTTTCCAGAAACTTTTCAAAGGTATATTCCTCTCCGGAAAGCTCTAAAATACGTTTTACGATCAACTCCCGGCAAATAGCATTAAAATATAAATCAGATCTTGAGTCGCGCATTACACTTTTATCCTCGGATCTCCAGACTCCCAGGTCATAATAATAACCTCCCTGATAAATACCTACATAAGGATAACGCGCATGCCCGATCAGATGCGACCAGTATACAGAGTGAGGATCATTTGTCAAGGAAACGTTATAACACCAACCTTTTTTCTGGGAAGCTCTCAATTCATCTTTTCTATAGTCGGGAATCTCTCCTGTCACATATCCATCCGAATATTCATCACCAAGTAAACCGAATCCGTGTCCAATGGTTTCATGGAGTAAACTTCCTCTTAAATAGCGCCGGCTACCGGGTGGATATCCCGAAAAAGAATAACTCGGACGTATATAAGGCTTTCCCATCCATGTCAAACCGACTGAATGATTGTTAATAACAACGGAAACAAAAGGGGTATTCCCGGATACAACAGGACGGTATACATAATCAGGCAATTTATCCAGCCTGTTATCTATCATCTGATCCAGATCGACAATTGTACCTAATGCAACCTGATCGCGGTCATCTCCGATATAAGCCTTACGCGAAACAGCATAAACCATATAAACATTAAAGTAATCGCGGTATGTCTTAACCGGCTCAATCGAAAAAAAAGATTCCAGAGCAAATTTCATAATATCACGGTAAAAGCCTGTCTCAATATCGATATCCGTGAAAGCCTCCCCTACAACCACTATATCAATACCTGATCCCTTACTGGACCTCTGCAATGTCTCGTATTGCTTGTCCATCGTGTAATCCCTGCTTTCATAACTGCTCTCTCCAAAAAGATCCTTAAAAAAACGATTCACATAATCTGCATGGATAAAGGTAAGCAAATCCATTACCGAGGATTCTCCCAGTTCACCTTCTGAAGGGAAATACTGACCGTTAAACATATCCATCTGTAATTTACCCGAACCGTCTATCAAAAGGTAACTCGGATAAGGATAATCCGGCAGTACAAGCCGGCGACCTTCAGCATCCCGGTAATCTGTAACAGCAGTCCAGGTAATATTGTGTTCTCGGATATAGCGCCGGGCAGCTTCACGGTATTCATCTCCTTCGGGCGTAATCCCCACAACGGAAAAACCCTGACCGCCAAATAAGGTATGGAGCCGGCGGACGGTCGTCGAGATAAACTCTCCCGATGAGGACTGCAACGGATCCCAATGCAATAGCATGGTCAGTTTGCTGTTACTGTATACTTCGCGGATACTACGCTCCGAACCGTCTGAAAGGTCGGTAAAGGTAAAATCGGGAAGGTATACGGCCTTATCATAGTGGAGACCTCCATTTCCTGTACGGTTTTGACGGATCATCTGGAGGGCTAGACGGTTCCATTCCGGATGATTCTGAATCGCAGCAGGTATTTCTCCGTATAAATAGTTGTTGTTTAAAATCAGGTCGACCGTACGACCATTTGTAAACATCGGAT
>JAEXFF010000032.1 GCA_023400335.1 Bacteroidota bacterium | reverse complement strand
CTAATATACTGTGTAAAATGCTTTTCTCTGCCGGATTTTTTAAATTTATTATCAGTTCTTCTATTTGCTGAAAGAAAGGAACAATGGATTCCGGATCGATTAGAGAGTTACAGTAAACTTTAATGGTGAGTGCTTGTATCAGTTTTGGCCCATTATTTTCTTGTAAAGCCTCATTATACATTTTTTCCGCTTTGGCTAAAGCCGTTTTAGGTTTTTCATCGCATAGTTTTTTCCAGTCGGTTTGAGAAAAACCTGAATACGAAATACATAATAAAATGCAGAGGAATACTGTTTTCATGATATTTATGCTTTGTCGTTTATGTTGTTTACAGTTGTCTTTAACTTGTCTTTACGGACCTTGTATTTTAAAGATAGTGTAAAAACAATAATTCCATAAAAATAAAGAAATATTTTAAGAATATTTTTCCCGGATATAAATAATAACGGAATTTTAAGGGGGAAAAGATTTAAGCGTTCTGATGTTTAAAAAGTATAATTGTTCAAATGTTCAAGTGTCTGAAGAGAACAGAAAAAGACAGGGTTTAGGCTGTTGGGGGATAAAGTGTTGTTTGTTATTGAAATATTCTGCCCGGATTCTGTTTAAAGCAGTATTGAATTTTGTTGAATCCGGGCAGAGTTAAAAATTAAAAGTTTATTTATTCCCGCCGAAATCTCCGGCCTGTAAAAATTCGGTTGCTGTATCGATATCTTTATACATGACACGGTCTTCTGCATTAAAAGGAACTGCGGTTCTGAATTCTCTCAGAAAATCTTCCAGGTAAGGGGAAGTCTGAGTCGGACGTTGCAAGTCAATGGCTTGGGCTGCGTTTAAAAGTTCAATGGCTAAGATCCGTTCTACATTTTCGGAAACTTTTATTGTTTTAGTGGCAGCATTTCCTCCCATGCTGACATGATCTTCCTGTTCGTTGGAAGAAGGTATGGAATCGACACTGCAGGGAGTACACAATTGTTTGTTTTTGCTGACGATAGCGGCAGCGGCGTACTGAGGGATCATAAATCCGGAATTTAATCCCGGATTAGCGACGAGAAATTCGGGTAAATTGCCCCGGTCTCCGGAGATTAACCGGTAAGTACGTCTTTCAGATATGCTTCCCAATTCTGCTAAAGCGATACTTAAAAAATCTAATACTAAAGCCAGAGGTTCACCGTGAAAGTTCCCGCCGGAGATAATCATATCCTCTTCTGTAAAAATTGTCGGATTGTCGGTAACAGAATTGATTTCCCGTTCGACAACGGAAGCTACATACATTACCGTATCTTTACAAGCTCCATGTACCTGGGGCATACAGCGGAAAGAGTAGGGATCTTGTACCCGTACTTTTTCCTTTTTCTGAAATTCGGACCCTTCCAGTAAGGTGCGGATATTGCGGGCCGTTTCTATCTGTCCCGGATGAGGACGGGCTGCTTGTATCTGAGGTAAAAACGGATCAATACGTCCGTCGTATGCATCTAAGGAAATGGCTCCGATAATATCTGCGTATTTTACAATTTTGAAAGCTTTCAGCAGTGCATAGACGGCATGAGCACTCATAAACTGGGTTCCGTTTAATAAAGCCAATCCTTCTTTTGCACCTAAAGCAATGGGTTCCCAGCCTAATTCAGCGTTTACGTCTTTGGCTTCCCGGATTTTGTCTTTATAATATACTCTTCCTTCATTGATCAGGGGAAGAAAAAGATTAGCCAATGGTGCCAGGTCGCCGGAAGCCCCTAAAGAACCCAATTCCCGTACGACAGGGATAACATCGTGATTATACATATCTATAATTCGTTCCACTGTCGCCAATTGTACACCGGATTTTCCCAGCGATAACGCATGCGCTTTTAAGAGAAGCATCAGGCGAATGATGTCTTTCGCTATCGGCTCTCCTATACTGCAAGCATGCGACATCACCAAATTGGCTTGTAATTGACTCAAATCTTCCGTGGAAATACTGATTTTGCAAAGAGAACCAAAACCCGTTGTGATTCCGTAAAGCGGCTTTTCTGAAGTTGCAATTTTATGGTCCAGGTAGGCCTTACAGTCACAGATTAATTTTTTGCTTTCTTCCGAAAGAGCTAATTTATATCCTTTATGTAAAATATTATCGATTATTTCAAACGTTAGCGGTGCTGGGGAAATATAATGTTTCATGACGATGGAATTAGAATAAAATTAAATGTATAGATGTTTCCGGAACATACCGGATTCAGATTGCTGCGTATATAAACAGAAATCAAGGACATCGGGTATCAAACCCATGACTTTTTAAAGGCCGGTGTTCTTTTTTATATATCAGCATAAGATTGTTCCCGTTAGCTATAAATCGTTTATTTTTTTAATTCCGCTGCTAATTCGTTCAACTTAATATTTTTTTGTTCCCCGCTCAGCATGTTTTTCAAAGAGACAATCCCGGAATTGATCTCATTTTCTCCAATCAGGGCAACGAAAGGAATTCCTTTCTTATCAGCATAAGCCATTTGTTTTTTCATTTTAGCTACGTCCGGATACAGCTCGGCATTGATACCCTGGTGGCGCAATTCTTGCAGGTAAGGTAAACAGAACCGTTCTTCCCGGGGACCGAAATTTACAAATAGAATCTGTGTGGTGGTGTTGGAATCCGACGGAAATAAGTTCAGTTGATTCATAACATCGAAAATACGGTCTGCTCCGAACGAAATACCTACTCCTGATACATTTTTCAGACCAAAAATACCTGTCAGGTCATCATAGCGTCCTCCTCCTGTGATGCTGCCGATTGCTGCATCCAGGGCTTTTACTTCAAAAATTGCTCCGGTATAGTAGCTTAACCCCCGGGCAAGGGTAAGGTCAAGCTGAATATCGATAGAAATTTTTAAAGTTTTCAAATATTGGAAAACCTGACTGAGTTCCTCTACTCCCTTTAAGCCGGTTGCACTTTGAGCGAGAACCTCCTGTAATTGTATTAATTTCTCTTCATTGCTCCCTTTTAGGTCTAAAATGGGTTGCAGTTTGGAAATTCCTTCTTCGGAAACCCCTCTTTCACGTAATTCCTGATGGACAGCTTCCCGGCCGATTTTCTCCATTTTGTCGATTGCCACCGTAATATCAGTTAATTTTTCAGGAT
>JAEXFF010000103.1 GCA_023400335.1 Bacteroidota bacterium | reverse complement strand
ATACAGATCTACCCTTTTTTACCGGTACGTTTTCATCGGGTGGCGGATAAGGCCAATTACCGGAATCACCGGAAGATTGTCGTCATCGACGGAGAAACGGCTTTTGTCGGGGGATTGAATTTCGCTGACCGTTATTTGACAGGAGTTCCCGGTATCGGGGTATGGCGGGATACCCATATGCGGGTGAGGGGGGAAGCGGTTACTTCTTTGCAGATTGTATTTTTAATAGACTGGTATTTTGTGCGTCAGGAATTGTTATTGAATAAAGAGGAATATATGCCTTATAAGCGGGAGGATGGAAATGTCGTCGTGCAGACGGTGGCTTCTGGTCCGGATAGTGACTGGGCTTCCATACAACAGGCTTATTTTACACTGATCAACATGGCCAAGCATTATGTCTTTATTTCTACTCCTTATTTTATGCCGGGGGAGACGACTTTGAATTGTTTGAAAGCGGCTGCAATGGGAGGGGTTGACGTACGCATTCTTTTACCGCATAAATCCGATTCTTACCTGACAAACTGGTGTTCGCGTTCGTATGTGGAAGAACTGTTGGAAGCCGGAGTGAAAGTTTATTGGTATCAGAAAGGGATTAACCACAGTAAGGTAATTGTTGTGGACGGAATAGTGGCCAGTGTCGGGACTGCAAATGTAGATATGCGGAGTTTTGACGAAAATTTTGAGGTGAATTTAATTGTTTATGACCGGAATGTAGCTAAAAATCTGGCGACTTATTTTGTGGAAGATTTGAGGGATAGCGAAGAAGAAAGTATGCATCGTTGGAAATTCAGAACGCGGTGGCAGAAAGTTCAGGAATCGGTAGCCCGTTTGTTTGCACCTCTTTTATAAGAAGAGATACAGGGAACGTCCGTATTTCCCGGGATAGAAGATATTTTACAGGTATGACGTGGTTAAACAGATAAGAAATGGAAATTAGTATTGACAGCCGTTCAGTGATTACTCCTGAATTGACTATGTTTTTTGCGTTAAAGGGGAAAAATCATGACGGGCATGATTATGTACAAGAATTATATGAGCGAGGGGTACGGAATTTTGTGATCAGTGAAAAGAGGAAAGAATTTGCTGGATTGACAGAAGCCCGGTTTTATGAAGTTGAAAATGTGCTGCAGGCTTTGCAGGAATATGCCGGAAAGTACAGGAAAGAGAGAAAAGCTGAGGTGATCGGAATAACAGGTAGTAACGGTAAGACCATAGTGAAAGAATGGTTGTATCAGTTGCTGTCCGGGGATTTTTCCGTTTATCGGAGTCCGCGGAGTTATAATTCGCAGGTAGGTGTTCCTCTTTCTTTATGCGGGATAGGGGAGTCGACACAGATTGCTTTGATTGAAGCGGGAATTTCTTATCCGGGAGAAATGGACAAATTAGAACAAATGATCCGGCCTGATATTGGTATTTTCACCCATTTAGGAGACGCACATGGAGAGAATTTTACTTCTGTAGAGGAAAAACTGGCAGAAAAGGCAATTTTATTCCGGCATTGCCGGCTGGTGATCGGGCGGCAGGGAAAAGCCTTGGAAATGATAAGTAAACTCAATAAAGAGATTCAGATTATGAGTTGGGGGGAGGAAGAAAATACGGCGGTCCGCTGCCGGACGTTGCAGAGAAATGAAAAAGGACGCCAGGTGAGTATCCTCTATAAAGGAAAACATTTTGAACTTAGCATACCTTTTTCCGATGAGGCTGCTTACGAGAATTGTATGAACGTCGTTTGTGTCCTTTTGTGGAAAGGAATAGATTTCAAACAAATTGCAGAGCGGATCGCATCATTACAGCCGATTGCCATGCGGATGGAGATAAAAGAGGGAATCAATGATTGCGTATTGATAAACGATTATTATAATTCCGATGCAGCATCCTTCAATTTGGCTTTGAATACTCTGAGTATGCAGGATGAAGCCAAAGAGAGAGCTGTTATTCTTTCGGATTTTATCGATACCGGTTCTGATGAGGAAACGCTCTATCAGGAGGTAGCTGAAAATTTGAAGCGGACAGGGGTTTCATTGTTTATCGGGATTGGGAGTAGCCTTAACAGATATAGGTCTTATTTTCATCTGCCTTCCCGTTTCTATAGGGATACCGATAGTTTCCTCAAACAGGAGAATCGGGAAAATTTCCGGGAACAAGTCATACTGATAAAAGGTGCCCGGCAGTTCCGTTTTGAATTTATAGCCGGATTCCTTCAGAAACAAAGTCATAATACTGTTCTGGAAGTGGATATGGATGCCATGATTTTTAACCTGAATTATTTTCGTTCCCTTCTTCCGGGACATACCCGTTTGGCGGTTATGGTCAAAGCTTTTTCTTATGGTTCGGGTTCCGGTGAAGTGGCTAGTTTGTTACAGTATCAGGGAGTAAATTATTTGATGGTAGCTTTTGCAGATGAGGGAGTTGCCTTGCGGGCAGAAGGAATAACTCTACCCATAGCTGTGATGAATCCGCAACCGGAAGCCTTTGATAATATGATTGAATTTTGTCTGGAACCTGAAATTTATTCTTTCGAGCTACTGAAAGCTTTTGATAAAGCTTTGATCAAACACGGAATTGAAAACTATCCCATACATTTGAAATTGAATACCGGCATGAATCGTTCCGGATTAGATGCGGAGGACATTCCCGATTTATTGGCTTTTTTTAAGGAGAAACGGCAGGTGAGAATCCATACCGTATTTTCTCATTTGGCCGGAAGCGACGAAGCCCGGCATGATGCTTTTACCCGCCGGCAGATAGAGCTTTTTGTTACCCTGACGGAGCAGATACAAAAACAGTTTGAGCATAAAATCCTGCGTCATATTCTGAACTCTGCCGGAATTGAGCGATTTACGGAATACAGTTTCGATATGGTCCGTTTAGGAATAGGCTTGCATGGCATCAGTGCCGTGGGAGCAGCTTTACAACCTGTCAGTTCTTTTAAGACGTATATATCTTCTATCAGAAATGTTCCTGCGGCTCAAACCATTGGGTATGGACGAAAGGGAGTGACCGGCCGGGATTCCCGTATTGCTGTGGTGCCGGTCGGTTATGCTGACGGGTTAAACCGGCATTTGAGCAACGGGAGGGGGGAGATGCTGGTAAGAGGCAGGAGGGTGCCTATTATCGGAAATATTTGTATGGATACTTGTATGCTGGATGTGACAGACACCGATGCACAGGTAGGGGATGAGGTTGAAATATTTGGAAAAAATATTCCTGTAACGGAAATTGCCGAAAAATTGGATACTATTCCTTATGAGGTTTTAACCGGCGTGGCCCAACGAGTCAAACGGGTATATTTTAAAGAATAAGATCTTTAAAAGCTTGTAAGAAATCCTTATACCGGTCGGCCGCAGGTAGTATTCCGGATTTTATGTATTGTTCTCATCGGAAGGAAGGAATGGTTATTGCAACCATTCCTCAATATTTCGAACGACGATCTTGACCCTTTCTGCAAATGCTTCTTTCGTTGCATATCCAATATGAGGGAGCATCAATAAATTCGGTGCATTTAATAATTCATAAGTGCCGGGTAAAGGCGGTTCCTGATCGTATACATCTACAGCGGCTCCTGCTATTTTATTTTTTCTCAGCGCTTCGTGAAGTGCATCTTTATTGACAATCGGACCTCTGGCTGTGTTAATGAGGATGGAGCGGGGTTGCATGAGGTTGAATTCTGCTTCTCCTATAAAATCTTTTGTTTCTGCTGTTAGGGGAATATGTAAGGAAATAATGTCTGCTTCCCGGAGAAGGGTCGTTTTGTCTACCATGCGGATATTTTCCAGTTGGCGGGGAGTTCGGTTATAAGCGATAATCCGGCAACCGAATGCGAGCCCTAAATGAGCGACCTGGCGGCCGATGGCCCCTGTCCCGATAATTCCCAACGTCTTCTGATGTAATTCTGTTCCGAGAAAATTTTTCCGGTCTCCGCCTAAACGGGTAATGGCATCTCCTCCTACTATTTTGCGGTAGACGGCGATCATCATTCCGATAGCTAATTCTGCGACCGCATAAGTCGAATAGCCGGCAGCATTCCGGACCGTTATGCCTCTTCGTTTACATTCTTCCAAATCAATATGATCTAAACCGGTGAAAGCAACGGAAATCATTTTCAAATTCGGACAATTGTCTAAAAAATGCTTGCGCAAAGGGATATTGCTTACAACAATGATATCGGCTTCCCGTCCTCTTCTGATTAATTCCTCTTCGTCTTCCTTCCTGTCGGCATAGTAAGTTATCGTATGCCCAGATTTTTTAAGTGGCTCGCATAATTGTGAAATAACACATTCACATACTCCCAAGGATTCTAAAAATACGATGTGCATATCTTTTTGTTTTTGTAAATTCCAATTCTCCAACAAAGTTAGTTACTTTTTCTGTTTTTTTCTCTTTTACAGGCTACTTTGAAGGGACTTCTTTTTATTTTTCATTTCTTCTATTCAATATTCGGTATATAGTTTTTATTTTTGTAGAAAAAAAGGAGTTGGATATAAAAGAATTAATAGAACCCTATTTATCATCGGCAGTTATTGAAAAATTGACGGCAAAATTGAAAGGCGTGGGTAAATACAGGCTTATCAATAATGCCGGTTCGGTGACTGCTGTCATTACGAGTGCGATGATAAAGGCCCGGCCGGGCTTTCGGGTGATAGTGTTGAATGACCGGGAAGAAGCTGCTTATTTTTATAATGATATGCTGGCTTTTACGGATGAGTCAAAGGTAAGTTTTTTGCCTTCTTCTTATCGCCGGACAATTAATCCGGAGGAAAAAGATAATGATTCTGTTTTGGTCCGGACAGAGGTACTTAAAAATATTGCCAATGCCCGTTCTCAGGTCCTCGTTACCTATCCGGAAGCTTTGGCGGAAAAAGTGGTGGCAAAAGAGGTGTTAGCCCGTATGTCGATGGTTCTGCACAAGGGGGACCGCTTGTCAATTTCTTTTGTAGAAGAATTATTGGATCAGTATAATTTTGTACAGAGTGATTTTGTATACGAGCCCGGACAATTTTCAATACGGGGAAGTATTGTCGACGTGTATTCTTTTGCGGAAGAACGGCCGGTGCGCATCGATTTTTTTGGAGATGAGGTGGAAAGTATCCGTTTTTTTGATGTGGAAACGCAGCTTTCGGAGCAATTGATCGAAGAAGTTGCACTTGTTCCGGATCTCAGTAATACTGCAGATCAGTTTGAATTTACAGAATTATTCCAGTATTTTCCGGAGAGACCTGTTTGGTGGATAAAGAACGGGATGTTCCTGCACGATCGTTTGAAGGCATTACAGGCGGAGACGGAAGCGGATATTTTAATTCCGGAGAGTGACTGGTTTGATTATATGGAAAAATGCAGTGTGGTTGAATGGGGACCGGATGTATTTTTCCGGGGGGAAACCATCGATGTAAAATGTGAAGCCCAACCGGTGGTGAATAAACATTTTGAATTACTGGCGGATACTTTGCAAACCAAACAAGCTGCGGGATATCAAATTTATATCTGTTCTGTCA
>JAEXFF010000279.1 GCA_023400335.1 Bacteroidota bacterium | reverse complement strand
ACTTTGGTATGATTAAAAAATTCCAGGCATTCTTCCGGAGTTTTTCCCGCTGCAATCATAGCCCCAACCAAAGCACCTGCGCTTGTCCCGGAGATAATGTCGGGTTGAATGCCGTATTCATTCATGGCTTGTATTACCCCTAAATGGGCGAATCCCCTGGCCCCGCCGCCACTTAATGCAAGTCCTAACTTATATTTTGTCTTTGTCCGGAGTGTATTCATATCGTTTTCTGCTTCCATATATTTACGCTTTAGAGAGGTAAGTGTTACGGATAAACCCTCTTTACAAAGATAAAAAAAATTGAAAAGCGAAATAAGGAAAACAGTAAAGGATATATAAAAATAACGGTTTGGTATGTCAAACCGTTATACGGCTATTCTTTCCCTATCCTAAAGAGTCCATTTGCTGCTTCTACTTTCCAGCCTGGATTGAGCTTGATTTCATAATCATCTCCTGAAACGGCTTCTGAACTGACAGTGGAGGGGGGAAGAAGATAAAACGCCGACCAATTGTTCTTACGGATAAGGCCGCTTTTAACGGTTAATTGTCCCCAGTCCCCCCTGATAGTCATATTACGCAGCAATACGGCATCGTCCAAGGTAATCACCCTGTCGTTTGGATTATAGGTAAAACTTAGCCGTTGGTTGGGTAAACAAAGTTTGGAGGTTGACGGTTTAAGTAATTCCCTGAATTTTTCCATATCCCCGAAAGAATCAAGTTCTTCTTTTTCTTTTTTCAGGCGGAGGGCATACTCATATTTCGCAAATAATTTATCCAGTTCCTTTTTCTCTATTGTAATTCTGTATTCAGGTTTTTCTTTCTTGATGAGATAAATCAGGCCTTTGGTTAAATCTTTGTCATACCGCCATTGGGGATATATTGTATCCAGGAGAATCGCATAAGCAGATCCGGTAAAATATCCGAAAGCATTTGTATATCCCTTCGTAATATCGTAATTCAGCCTGTTTTTTATGTATTCCCCTGCGTCCTTCATGGATAATTTCACTCCGGTATATTCGGCCAGACCCTCGTTCAGTTCATATAAATCCTCGTTATTGTCCGGATATATACTTTGCCTGTAAGTACGTATATACAATGCATCACGTAAACTGCCGGAATCGCCGCTTAAAGCCTGCTGTAATGCTTTCATTTCCATTTGAAGCAAGGTTCGTCCCTGAACTTCGTCCATGTGGCGGTTGACAGAGGATTGGTTTTCAATACCTAAACTTTTCTGATAGGTATGAAATATCTCATGACATAACAGATTTATCCGCTGCTCACAGGGGGCATTCCTCAATGCTGCATAAATAATCGTGACATATCTTTTACCCGCATAGTCAAAAAAACTGTTTGCCGGGGGAACTTTGTTATTCCATTCTTCTGCTTTAAAGGGAGAGACTTTCCCATTCTCAATAGCAGTAAAATACATTTTATTCTCTGAAGGGTTAATAATGAGGACAGGCGCATTTAATGAGATATTCCATAAACGTCGGGATTCGGGATTATTGAGAATTTCGGCTGCTTTTTGCAGGCTTTCCTGTATTGTTTCTTTGCATGCGGATTCCTGCCCGCAAACGGCATAAGTCAGTAATACTAATCCAAAGAATACATTTAATTTCTTCATATCATTTTCTTTTTAATTCTGCAGACAAAGATAAGGGTTAAAATCTCCCTGTTATTGGGGGATCCTTATTGAATCATTCCGGAATTATTATTGAATTATTACGGCAGGGAACTTTTGTTCCCTATTTATATGCTATGAGAATGGAATTTCATACCTTCGCTACAAGTAAAAGTAAAAATGGAAAAACGCATTCAGATAATCCGTTGGCTTACAATTGCTGCATTGATTGCCCTGGCGGTCCTGCAGGGATTTTGGCTGACGAACCAATATATATATACCTTGGGATTGCATGAAGAAGAATTGTTTCAAAAAACAGTGGATATATGTATAAAGGATAAAATTCAAAGAAAAGAATTACAAAATAAGGAATTCTATTCACTGAATCGGTGGGAAATGAAGGTGAAACAGGATCCGCTTCTTTCAGGTTCCGAAATCGATTGGACCCTCTATGTGTATATAATCGACAAAAACAAAGTTAAGTCTGTGAAATCTATTGCTGTAGCAGAAATGGACTCATTGTCCGCGACGGGTAAGGGAGTGGAAGCTTACCGGTTCCATGTGACTACTTCTCAGGGGGAGTTCGGTATATACGATGCCTTGGAAAGATTTCAGATAAACAAATTATCTCCTTTCAGTATCCTGCGGCTTGATTCATTGCTTCAGGAACAAGGAATAAAGGCTTTGTCTGTAAAAACCGAAAAGGCAGATACCATGCTTTGGAGACCGCAGAAATTAATCGGTAACTCAGTCTGGAAGCCTACGTTGGAAATCGTCTATCCATTCGATATTTTGGGAAAGGAACAAGTAAGGGTAACTTATAAATCAGGGATGTATCCCATATTGGAAAGAATGCTCGGATCTTTTTTCGGTTCCGTAATGCTTTCATTTTTGCTCCTGTTTTGTTTGATATGCCAAATGAGAACTATTTTCAAGCAACGCAAAATTGAAGAATTGAGAAAAGACTTTATCAAAACAATGATACACGAGCTTAAAAGGCCGGTTGCCACGCTTAAATTGTGTATTTCTTTTATGAAGAACGACAGAATGATGCTGGATAAACAGATGAAAGAGGATATTCTCCGCAGTTCACAAAATGAACTGGACAATCTTTCTTCCTATTTCTCCAAACTAAGGGATTTAACCTATGGGAACAGGGAAGAAATTCCCTTGAATTTATCTGTGTTTCAGCTCAAAGAACTTATAGCTGAATGTATTGATAAACAAAACCTGCCGACAGATCGGAAAATAAATGTGAGCACTTCTTTTAATGACAGTAATACTGAAATTATGGCGGATAAAATGCACCTGTTCAATATTATATGCAATTTACTCGAAAATGCTGTCAAATATTCGGAAGGCGAAACTTTCATTCATATCAGTTGTGAATCGGCCGGAGATCACTATAGAATAACGGTTGAAGATAACGGCACCGGAATTCCTTCGGCAGAATGCGGTTATGTTTTTGACAAATATTTCCGGAGTTCTTGTATTACGGATAAAAATATTCCGGGAATGGGCTTGGGATTGTGTTATGTCAAATTATTGGTTACGGCTCATAAGGGGAAAATATCCGTGAAAAGTAAGTGGGGCGAAGGAAGTCAGTTTATTATTGAAATACCCAAAAAGCAATGAACGGGAAAAAAATTTTACTGGTAGATGATGATCTGCAGAATTCTATGTTTTTAAAACGGTTTTTGGAAGAAGAATCCTATCAGGTAATATACGCTCACAATGGGAAAGTGGCCTGGGAATTATTTCCTTCTGTAAAACCGGATTTGGTTTTACTGGATATTAATATGCCCGAAATGGACGGGTTCGAACTGGCACGGAAGATTCGCGAAAGCGATAAACGGGTACTTATATTTTTTCTGACAGACAGAACCGAAAAATCGGACCGCCTGAAAGGTTTTCGTCTGAAAGGGAACGATTATATTCCTAAACCTTTTTATCCCGAGGAATTGACAGCCAAAATCAAAGAAAGATTCGAAGGATTAACGGATCAGGAGGAAACAATTTACCAACTGGGAAAGACTGTTTTCAATCCTTCTCTCTGCAGCATAAATTTTAACGGAAAATCTCAAACGATATCCGTCAGGCAGTCGGATATACTGAAAATATTGGCTGAGCGGCTCAATTCCGTTGCAGAGCGGGAGTATATACTCGATAAGGTTTGGGGGCACAGCAGTTATTCCAATTCCCTCTCTCTTAATGTCCAGATAACCTACCTGCGTCAAGTATTGAAACCGGATAATTTAATATCGATCCTCTCCCTGAAAAAGAAGGGCTATATCCTTAAAGCCTGAAATACGGGAAGGTTTGTTTAAATGCAAAAATATCTTCGGAGTAAGTCCCGGAAACATTTAGCGGGATTATAACGTGAAACAGATAATTAAAATTTACCGGTTTGGGCTTTCCGGAAAGAAAAACCAGACGAGGAAGTTTGTCTGCACCTTATCGGTTGCCTGACCCCGTCTGGCTTTACTAACGCTTTATCTTTTAAAAACAGATTTTTCGGACAATTTTACAGATACAAAAGATTAACGGATTTCTGCCCCTAAGAGGTGTTTATAAGCCCCGATCAGCTTGTTCATAATCTTGTCTATCTGTTTGTCAGTCAATGTTTTTTCTTCGTCTTGCAGGGTAAAACTAATCGCGTAGGATTTTTTATCCTTACCTAGTTTTTCTCCCTCGTACACATCGAACAGATTTACATTTTTCAATAAGCTTTTTTCTGTACGCCATGCAATTTCTTTTACTTCCTTAAAGGTTACTTTTTTATCCAGTAACAATGCCAGGTCCCGCTTTACAGAAGGGAACTTGGGCATAGGAGTAAAATGAATGGTATGGTTTTTCAAGGCTTTCATTATATTTTCCCAGGCAAATTCAGCATAATATACCTCCTGACCAATATCCATAGCTTTTACTATTTTATGACTGATCCTTCCTATGCTCATTAAAAGCTGGCCGTTTTGTGTATAATTTAAACCTTCTTTAAAAATATCCCAGGTATTTTCTTCCGTATTCAGGTGATCCATCGGGAATCCCAGACGTTTCAGGATTGTTTCTCCGTAAGCCTTTAGGGTGTAAAAATCACTTCTGCTTTCCTGGGTATTCCAGGAAAGGGGATTTTTGCTACCGGTTACGAATAAAGCCAGTTTGTTTTCTTCCCGGTATTGTTTAAGCGGATTTTCTCCCTCTTTTTTATGAAAAGTATAAACTTTTCCGAATTCAAATAATTTGAGATTTTCATTTTTCCGGTTGATGTTGTATGCGACGGTTTCCAATCCGCCGAACAGCAGGCTCTGTCGCATGGCATTCAGGTCCGAACTCAACGGATTGAAGAGGAGGACTGTATTTTCCGGTTGGTAAGTATTTAACTTTTCAAAATAGGAAGCTTTTGTCAGGGAATTATTCATGATCTCGTTGAATCCGTTAGCGGCTAACAGGTCCCCGATGATATTTTTCAGACGGTAATCATCCGGCTTTTGTGTGTAACTTAGGGTAGAGTTTACTTTTGCCGGTACTTCAATATTATTGAAACCGTAGATCCGGAGGATGTCTTCAATTACATCGGCTTCCCGCCGGACATCTACCCGATAGGGAGGTATATGCAATAGTAAGCCTTCTTCTGTTTCCTGTACAATTTTTATTTCCAGGGCCTTCAGTATTTTACAGATATTTTCTTTCCCGATTTTTTTCCCGATCAGCCGGTCGACATGTGCATATTTTATCTCCACTTCAAAATCTTTAATCGGTTGGGGATATATGTCAATGATTTCGGAAGTTATCCGGCCTCCTGCCAATTCTTTGATCAAGAGGGCTGCTCTTTTCAGGGCATAAACGACGATGTTGGGATCTGTTCCTCTCTCAAAGCGGAAAGAGGCGTCTGTGTTCAGGCCGTGCCGCCGGGCTGTTTTCCGTACAAATACGGGATCGAAACAGGCACTTTCCAGAAATACATTTTGGGTTTGGGAAGTAATACCGCTTTCCAAACCACCGAATACCCCTGCAATACACATAGGCTCTTCAGCATTGCAAACCATAAGGTCGTCTTGGTGCAATTCCCTTTCTGTCCCGTCCAGTGTGACAAATTTTGTACCTGTGGGAAAACTGCGGACGACCACTTTATTTCCTTTTATTTTATCTTTGTCAAAAGAATGAAGGGGCTGACCCAGTTCGAAAAGGATAAAATTGGTAATGTCCACAATATTATTGATCGGGTTCAGTCCGATTGCTTTTAAACGGGTTCTCAGCCATTCCGGAGATTCTTTTACTTCAACTCCTTCAATACATATACCCGCATACCGTATACAGGCTTCCGGACGTTGTACTTCGATAGTGAGGCCTGCCGTATTGCTGTCGGCAGCAAAATTATCCACAGCAGGAAGGGTATAGGATATAGATTGTTTTTGTTGCAGATAAGCTGCCAGATCACGGGCTACTCCTAAATGCGAAGCTCCGTCCGCCCGGTTGGGGGTAATGTCGATTTCAATCACATAGTCTGCTGTGATACCATAATATTCGGCAGCCGGGGTCCCCACTTTTGCTTCGGGCGGTAATACAATAATACCGGCATGATCGTTCCCGATTCCGATTTCATCTTCGGCACAAATCATTCCTTCCGATTCCTGACCCCGTATTTTCGATTTTTTAATGATGAATTCTTTGTCTCCGTCATAAAGAGTGGTGCCAATGGTAGCAACCACAACTTTTTGTCCGGCAGCAACATTGGGTGCCCCGCAGACAATCGGCCTTAGCCGCCCGTCCCCCAAATCGACGGTTGTGATATGTAAATGGTCGGAGTCGGGATGAGGTTCACAAGTTTTTACTTCTCCGATGACTAATCCTTTTAATCCTCCTTTAATGGATTCGATTTTTTCATATCCGGCAACTTCCAGACCGATACTGGTCAGAATATTACAAATTTCTTTTACATCCAGATCCGTTTTCAGATAGTCTTTCAGCCAGTTTAATGAGATATTCATATGATTAATTTAATTGATTTTCAACATTCTTTCTATCGGAAGTTTGGCTTTTTCCCGGATATCTTCGGGAACTTTTACTTCATATTGTTCTTTCTCCAATGCTTCCAATACGTTTGCCAGAGTTACTTTTTTCATTTGCCCGCATATCGTTTGGGGATGAATCGGAATAAACTCTTTGGCAGGATTGTCTTTTTTCAGTTTATGTATGGTTTCGATTTCCGTTGCGATGATAAACTGTTTTTTGGAAGAATTTAAAGCATGTTTAATCATTCCGGCTGTGGAATACATATAGGCCTGCGGTAAATTCAGGATTACGTCCTCGTGTGAACATTGTGATTCCGGATGAATCAGAATGTCAGCTTCCGGATATTCCCGGCTTTTCAGGAGGATCATTTCCGAAGTTATCCGCTCGTGTACACAACAGTCTCCCTGCCATAGTTCCAGTTGACGGCCCGTTTTTTTCTGTATCCAGGCCCCCAGATTTTTGTCCGGAACAAAGAGGATTTTCCGGTTTTCCGGCAAACTTTCTACAACTTTCAATGCATTGGCGGAAGTACAACAGATGTCTGTCCAGGCTTTCACTTCGGCTGTAGTGTTGACATAACTGACAACAATTCCGTCGGGATTGGCTTTTTTCCACTCCTTTAATTCATATCCGCTCAGGCTTTCGGCCAGCGAACAACCGGCATGCCGGGCCGGAATAAGTACTTTTTTATCAGGAGATATGATAGAAGCTGTTTCAGCCATAAAATGTACTCCGCAAAATACAATGATATCCGCTTCCGTTTTTCCCGCTTCTTGCGATAAACCCAGGGAATCACCCAGATAATCAGCAATATCCTGAACTTCCGGCCGGGTATAATAATGGGCTAAAATAACGGCATTTTTTTCTTTTTTCAGTTGTTTGATCCTGTCAGTTATCTCCGTATGAGTCATAGCTTTTTGATTTTCGGCTTCAAAGATAACAAAGATAAAAGAAAAGAAAAAGTTTGAATGTTCAAATGTTTAAGTGTTGAAAAAGTTTAAACACTTCCGGGTTCAAAGTTTAAAGTTGGATACTTCTTTTAATAGGGGATTGATGTTTTGCCGGATGACGAAATTGGTAGGACTGTTTGCCGTTTTTGAACAGTATAAATGCCTGCACATCAACAGGGTTGACAGGCAGGCATTTTCCAGTATATTTTCTGTTATTCAAATGAAATTAGGGTCTTATTTATGCTTTGATATTCATGCTGATATCGAGAGCTTTCACAGAGTGGGTCAGTGCTCCGACACTGATAAAATCGACTCCGGTTGCAGCTACTTCTTTCAGGCGGGAAATATTCATATTTCCGGAAGCTTCTGTTTTAGCCCGCCCGCCGATGAATTTTACGGCTTCAGCCATAGCGGCATTGTCCATATTATCCAGCATGATAATGTCTGCTTTGGCTTCCAGGGCTTCTTTTACTTCATCCGGACGAGTCGTTTCCACCTCAATTTTGATGCCACCGGGAATATGGGCTTTTACGGCTTCAACAGCACGGGTGATGCTGCCGGCTACTTTGATGTGATTGTCTTTGATCATCACCATGTCGTACAATCCCATGCGATGATTTGTTCCTCCCCCGTCTTTTACAGCCATTTTGTCCAGTACCCGTAAGCCCGGTGCCGTTTTACGCGTATCCAATAACTGGGTAGGCGTCCCGGCCAGTTCCCTGACATATTTAGCTGTTTCTGTAGCAATGC
>JAEXFF010000267.1 GCA_023400335.1 Bacteroidota bacterium | reverse complement strand
GAACAACATTTACTTTAATATGCAAACGATATACAATTACTGAAAAAAGATTCCCCAAAAACTCAAAATAGTAAACAAATATAGCCTCCCGAAAAATAAAATATTACCAAAGATCAACCCGAATGAGAATTAAAGAATTTATTGAAAGAATAGAAGAATTATACCTTCAAGAGTACGCCCCCGATAAATATATTATAGACAGAATAAAAAAGCAAGAGCGTAGTTTCCTCTCTCTATTAAACAATTTAGACGACGAAGGATACAAATATCTTGATGAATCCCCACTCAATGTTCAATCCAATGTCAAATATTTATATTCCTCCATAGAAGATAGCATCTCAGCCTTTTTAGACGGACATTTCAATAGTAGCCGGAATATTATCTATAAAACTTTTTTTGATATAACAAATCCCCAACGAATACCATTAAAAGCAAAAGTTCTTCAGCCCCAGACACCTTTTTTCAGAATGCGGGCAAGCAATTCCTACGATTTATATGAAACCAGAGAAATGTTTCATATTCCTTTCGAAAAAAGGAATTTAGCAAGTAATCAAAGATACAGTATATCCGGATATCCTTGCCTGTATCTGGGAAGCTCTGCCTACGGATGTTGGGAGGAACTTCATCGTCCAAATTTAGATTTATCCAATATCGTATATATCGAAAATATAGAGCCTATCAGGTTGATCAATCTTTCTATTCCTCGCTTAGATTTACGTACTATCGGAGAGCATGATATATATAATATCGTACTAAGTCTGGTTTGTTCTCTAAAAGTAAATAATTATGATGCACCTTTCAAACCGGAGTATATCATCCCTCAAAATGTTCTAAACTGCTTAGTTACACGAAATGATAATCCTAATGCTCCTTATTTTGATGGTATTCAATATACATCCTCCATATATAAAAGTAACAGGTGCATATTTCAAAACAGGCAGTTATTTGAAAACTTCGTGTTACCCATTAAACAAAGTAAGAAAGAAGGATATTGTGACGAACTGTGTAATCTGTTTGCTATTTCTAAGCCAACAACACTCACAATTAATAAATTGAAAAGAAAATATCGGATAACACCTTCCCCTGATGATTACAGCAGTTGTACACCCTATAAATTATCAGAGTTTGAGATAATAGAAGATGCATTGTTACATTCAGACCTGCAACCCGTCATAGATGTTGTTAATTAATGCTTTAAATATATGTCCCCCCCCCGGAAGATACTTCTAAGTCTTTTATGACATGAATATCAGGACGGTTATAAATCGTGTCTGTAATCTATTTTGCAAATAGAGATAATTTAAAGTAATAAAACTGCGTAAAAAGAATGAGACCATCAAGAAATGCTTTTCTGGGATATACCTATCAACAATGCATTACATTTTTATTGCTTGCAAAAATGGATGTTGAACGTCAAATTGATAAGTTGGAAATTGAAGTTATTGTCCATCATAATTTTGATGATTGCCGGATATCGCTGTTTGACGGATCTGTTTGTTGCCAGATGAAAGACATTGACTGTATAAAATTTGAAAACCTTACTATTGAAGAAAATCAGGTAATCATTGAAAACAAACCGCACAAATTATCCGATAAAACCAACATACTCTTTTTTAAAAATATTGAAATCAAAGATTATAACACAACAATTTTAGGTTTCCCTGCCTATAAAAAAGACAACCTTTATATTATTTCACTATCACGGGCTGAATCCTTGAAAATAATTACGACGTTATACAGATATAATGAAAAAAGAGAAGCAGTTATTACTCAGTTTTTTAATCAAAAGTTAGATAAAAGACACTTCGTAATAAACAAAGAAGAATTACCTATAATAGATATATACAACACTCAATTATTAGAAAAAACAATAGACGTTGGAAGAAAACTGCTGGCATTTGATAATATCCTCTTCGTAGAAGGCAAACCCGGCATTGGGAAAAGCCATTTAGTTACTTGTCTGGCAAAAGAATATGATAATCATTTGATATATCGTTTCTGGATTTCCAATCAAGACAAAGATTATGATTCACGTCTGCTATTCAAAAATTTTATCGTAAACATTTCAAAAGATCTCTTTCAGGACTACTGTCACCGAACAGAAGACGAAATCATTCACCATCTTTGGGATACGAAGAAAATTGTGATAATCGATGGCCTAGATCATGTTGAAAATTACAAGCTTACTGAATTAGAATATTTCATTTCTTTTATCGACAGATTAAAAGAAAAAACTAAAGTTATTGTCTTATCACGCCCTTTAAGAAGAGAGATTCATTGGAAGAAACAGCAGTTAGTGAACTGGAATTTTGAAGAAACCAAAACAGTATTAGATGAACTTTATCATATCACTGACTATGCCATTTGTAAAGAGATTTTTAATATTACCAATGGTTACCCTATTCTGGTGCGATTCGTTACAGAACAGTATAAACATAGTGGTAAAATACAATCATTAGGTAAACTGGAAAGTACAAATGATTATTATGAAAAAATCATATCTGCCGTAAACACAAAGACGGCTTTAACATTATTCATTACATGCCGCTCATACATTATGGAATCAGAAATTTCTCTTTTTCTGGAAGAGGAACTTGCTGATATTGTGAAAGAGTTTATTAAAGATTATCCTTATCTATTTGAAATAAAACTAAACAGGATTTCGCTATTTCACGATAGTTTAAATACATATGTGAACAATAAGGGGAATAACAATACCAAACGTCTTTCTAAAATAAAACAAGTTGTATATCGTTCATTAATGAGTGAAAACAAACGATTTATGTCCCGTGTTGCGTCTTTCAATTTAGACGAATCAATGAAATCAGAGATAGTCAGGAAGTATGCCAATATGGATTGCTTCTACAGAATTTATAAAGATTGCATTGATTTTGAAGCAATCAGGTCTTTTTATAATCAGTTGAGACAATGGCTTCCCGAACTGAAAGCCGATTCATTCAGTATTTATACCTATTACGACTTATCATTGATTACAAATATTTTAATCAGAGATCAGGTTTCAACTATTCACGAGTTTTTATACACCTACGTAAAATGCTTATTATTTAATGGATACCATGATGAGGATATAACAAGCTCCGGGTATCTTTTTGGTATGTACTACTATTATAAAACAAAGGATGCCACTTTACTTTATAATATCACAGCCAATCAATATTATGACACAACTGATTTTTATCAAAAATTAGAGAAAGAAGTATGGACAGAAGATTACTATTTTAACCTGCATCTGAAGCCATTTAATAAAAAACAATTGAAAGGCTTTTTAAGTAAGGAATGGATAAATATTAATACTCTTGAATATATTCCGCATCTATTGGCAAACATATACCTTTATAATACGGAAATTGATGAATTGAAAGGTTTTTATCCTGCAATCCATACTTATATTCATAAAAATGAAAATCAAGGTATAGAAAAACTAAAGAAAGCATTAAATCCATTTAAAAGCGCAAGTACCGATTTATCGCCCTACTTTTTAGCAAAAGCAAAAGATATAATTCTGTCATTAGGTAACCCTGAATTGCCAAATGAATATCTTACCGGCACACTTAAAGAAGTGATTTTGAAAAACAGTCATAAAGGCTCCTTCGATGTATGGCCTAAAGTTCTTAATTATATTCGTCTCTCCCTGCATCAAAAAAGGGAAATCGACCTATCAAATATCACTTACTTCTTTTCCATGTATTCTCAACGAAATGATGTAACTGTAATTAGTATTGGTGAAGCGCTAAAAGTTTTTGAAGACAAAGGATTTATAACTATAGAAAAAGCCCTCAGTATTATTGTCTTTACTCAGAGTATGTCAGAAAAAGGAATAAGACATCTGCTGCGTGAATATATCGAACTTCATTCACCTGAACTAATTTCAATCGTGTTGAAAAAATATCATCCCGATAACCTACAAATTACCTGGTTTGATTTACCTGCAGAGCATATAAATTGTTTCCCTGACAGCCTGTTTCAATATGCCCTCTATCAACAGTTATTACATTGGCATGGCTATTCCAGAAAGGTAGAATTCGACGAAATAAAAAATGTTCTTCTTTCAAACAGACAACAAGAGCTGATCGACCTATTAAATTTATTTAAATATCAAATTATAATTAAAAAAGATAATCCCTGGGCCAAAGAATTACAGGCATTAAAATGCTCTTTATCCTTGATAACAGCTGCAAAAGATGATAAATACATTCAAAGTGAGGAAGACAGATTTCAACAAGGAATTTTAGATTCCGATAGTATAGATTTCATAAAAAAGAAAAAATTGAACATAACCGATATTGCAGGTTATACGAATGGTTATTATGAAGTTTTCGCCGATATAGATATTTTCAAGACTTATGAAAAAGATGACGTTAAAGAAAATGCATTACCTATTTTAAGAAATGCTTTGACTTGCCAGCTACACACAATCGATGAATTTGCTAATTTATTTCATTTTCCAGGGAATTTACCAAAATTTGTGAATGAATTCGACATCGAAGTTGAATATGAAAAACTATATGATAGCTTTATGAAATTTTTGGAAATATCGTTGCTGGATATTACAAATTTAAAATTACTCCAACATTAGGGTGTATTCCTACACTATTGAAAAATATGTACCTCCATTCTTTCAACAGAAAATTTGGAAAATATCTCTTTTGCCCTGCCATTCCCCCTTTCCGCAAGTTTACACCATCACCGGAAGCCTTATCGCTTCCTTTCATGACTGCATCAATACAATGAAAATAAAAATGTCTTTTGTTCTTCTTTCAATGTTATCAGTTATACTAAACTTTATCGTTATTAATCTTCCCACCTCACCATGACCCGTACAAAATAAGTAATTTTACCTGTCTTCATTAAAACCGATCCGTTTATCTCCGCACATGCTTCAATTGATCTATTTTTAGATATTCACGGATATATTTAAAGGGGAAAGGCAATACAGTTAAACCCTCATGACGTACAAAATCCACATTACAAGTCGGAATTAAATTCCGGAACAGTAAAGGAGAATCATTTACCGGCTCAATCATCCGGACAGTGGCAGCATCTTTAAAATGAGTACGGATCCCTTTGCTTTTCTCTCCGACAAAATACCAGGCCCGGCCTTCCTGTTCCCAATAACAAATATCCAAATTGGAATTCAGCAATTCATTTTTGGTCTCCTTCCCCCGGAAATAATTCTTCAATATGACATTTTGCGTTTCCAACACAATTTCACTCATCAACATCTTATGCCGCCGGGGTTTTACGAAGGGCAGATTTAACAAATCTTTCCGGGTCAGCAATTGCCTCGAATCTTCTTTCACCACCTTCATTATAGCCTGCACGTCATCAGCTATCGCTGCATGTTCAGTAACATACATTTCCAACAAATCAAGTAATCGTTGCTTTTCTATTTGCCACAACTGATTTTCAGCCTTCAAACGATCACCAATCTCCACAAAAGCCGGCAAAGTACGCAAGGATGTTTTACAAATCAGATTTATAAAGCCTTCCGGAGATTGCACCAGTCCCTCCACCCGTACCGACTTTGAAAAATCCTCCGGTTCAAAAAACGATTTAAACATCCGGTATCTGGAAGTTTCCCCTAACAATTCATCTGCACAGATAATCTCAAATGAAATTTTTCCAGCCGGATCAATTTCCATAAAACAAATCCGCTTATCCCCCTCTTCCTGCCAGCCAAACACCCAATTATGCTTAAATCCCAAAGCTTCCCAGTCGGTAATCGTGATTCGTTCCGTCTGAATATCCTGCTTAATCAATAATTCTTTGAAGATATTATTTAATACACTTTTCAGCAGATGGATTTCCTGTTCCAATTTTTTCCGGATTGGAATTTCCTGACACTGTTCTATTTCATCTTTCAAAACTACGTCGACCTTAGAAGCGAAATCCTCTTCCGTTATATGATGAACCACCGCTCCACGGGCAAAATAATCACCAGCATCCTGATAAGAATCGTTTTCTTCTTCCTGATTTTCCTTATTATGAATAAAGCGTAAACAAACATCCCCTGCCTGGATTTGCTTTGCTACGACTACCTGTGCCCCGAATTGCTCTGTAATGAACTCTTTTAACCTTTCCAAATAAATTCCAGATTCTTCCGAACCCACATCATCCAATATTTTTAACACATGTGTATCCAAAAAATTCCTCACCTGCGCTTGTTTATAACGACTTTGCCATTCTTCCGCAGGGAAATATTCCAGTTCATCGCAGCTCTCAAATTCAACGGCCAGGTAATCTGCAAGCCGCTGTCCAATCAGCCGGGTCAAATGGTACCAGGCTGCAGCTTTCGATTTCTGAAAAGCCTCCCATGAACTGAAATCAATAAATTTCAGATTAGTCTTACGGCCTTTCAACTGACGGATAATAAACACCTCCTCCTCCGGGCACTTCTCATCAGGCAATTTACGTCTGAAAGTCTGTGTCGTATAATTAAACACATATTGGGGCATTTTCTGAAAAGGCGTCTTTAGAAACTCCATCTGCCTCCTGTAACTAATGGAAGTAAATGTACAAATTTCAGCACTCAGCACCAGCTCCTTCGATACCGAAAAGCGGCAGGCGGGTACTTGAAAGACCTTTTCTTTCTGCCCTTCTCTCCGGCATTCAAACCAAGCCGGATTGGAATAATAAAATTTCCCGGACAGATTATTTAATTTATACTCAGGATTACAGGCATTTGCCAAAGAATTTATAAATAACTGGGTGACAACTTCCAGTGGGATATGCTCCAAAGGCAACACTTCTGCCGAGAGCGTTTCATTCTCCTGTACTATTGTTCTTACCAACCGGACTGCTTCCGTATGGTTCTGGCGTACCAGTAAATAAAAACTTCTTCCATACACATGCATTAATGCCTCTATGACAGGATATTCCAGCAAACGATCCAGATATACGGCATTCCAAACCAACTTTTCATCCGAAGTGACTTTAATAAAACTATATTGACTACGGATATTATCTTTCTTCAGAACAACCCGGATTTTATTAATAATTATAGGCTGGTTCATAAAATAAATTTTTTAAATCATACAACATTTCGGGCAAAACTTTTCCCAACTTCCGGTCATATAATTTGGGTACAACGAAAATATTATCCCGATGCCGTTCAATCCCTCTTTTCCCATAGTTTTCACCCAGAATATTGATAATAAAAACTTTCCGGGCATTCACCTTCTGTTTTTTCTGTGCAATATGGTTCAGATATTCCTCCTCATCCACGTGCTCCACCTGCTCACTCCACAACTTAAAATCGAAATAAATCCCGTCTTCTGTTTTTTTATCAAACAGCTCATATTCTCCCGTTTCAAGTTCCATCAATGGAAGCCCGCAATAGGTTTCCACCAAATAGGCTCCCACTTCTTCCCCCAAAGCACCTTTGTATATGTTATTGAACAACACCGGGGAAAGAATATATTCCGCCTTCCTGAAATCCACTGCATATCCTTTTTCCCGGAATAATTCATGCAATTCTTCGCATCGCATTAAATCGGGTAAATAACAACGCCCGGGACTCACTCCGGCATTTTCATCATTGGTAAAAGTAATCTCCACCTCTTTAAAATCATATTTCTGATTATAATTCAGGTATTTGAAATTTTCAGGTAAACGGACATAAAGCTCCCGGATTTCAACAGGTATTTCATCCACTTGATCCAATGTCGGGTAAGTAAGCACAATCTCCCGTAACAATTTCCAGGTCTCTATCCTCATTCCTCCGGAATTAATCCAGGTTAGAGACCGTTCAATCAGGGTATACCCCTTTTTATTGGCGCTCTCACCGCATTGTTTCATTTTTTCAACTACCGCAGGCGACTTTTTCCGGTCACACTTTCCGGCCTCCTCTATCAGCCGCCGGTATTCGGGAGTATAAAAATGTGTCGTCGTATCCTCATACTGCAAATACTTTACATTTTCTTTATCTGAATAAATATAGATAGTCTTATTTTTCAAATTACTCCGGCTGATCCGACCGATAGCCTGATTTAAAAGTTTTGCAGCATAATTATAATAATCAGCCCGATCGTACAAATTGACATCCTCATTCGATCTTTGCAGATTATTTCCGGACAATTTCCGGAACCCTTTTTCAATTTCTTTCCTCAGTTGATTACTGGAAACTTCTCCCTTCTGTGCCAATGCTTCCAATTGGTAAATACGTTCCACAATGTCCGGTTCAGTTACTTCCTGACACAAGTTAACCAACATCTGTGTAGGCCGGTCCACATATATAGCATCAAAATCCTTTTCCCGTCTACGAGCAGGATAGCTGTTTACACATACCAGATCGGCATCTGCAGGAGCCTCATACTGCAAATTTTGTCCGGCCCCCAGGGTCTGATAAGTGGAAATAACCAGTAATTTATATCCCTGTGCCAGAATATCATGCACTTCCTTCTTTTTCGTATCAAACCCCTCGCTATTCATCACATAAATGGCCTGGCTCTGATCTTTAAATTCATCCTGAATGCCCTCCGCCCTAATCAGGGCAGCAGCTAAATCCTGCAATATACCCAAATCTATTCCCCCTCCCCGTTTGGGCAAAGTCATTCCTATAATCAAAAAAGAACGTATTTCCGGATTGCAAATAAATTCCTTGAGCACTTTGAAATAACGGATATACCGGCACACGTAATAAAAATCGGAATTTATCCTCGTAATCCTGCCCCATATTTCACGGGCCATTTCCTCGTCTCCATTACATATCTCCTGTAACTCCGGTTCCGGATTTTGTACTTCTAAAAACCGGCAAACAATATTTACATTTTTGTAGCCGAGGGTGCTATTTTTCAGTTTTTCAAAAAGACGCAAACGCTCCTCTTCCTCATATTGACGGAAAGCCTCCCCTAAACGATCCTTTAAAAACACCAAATCATAATTTCCAACCACCGTTTCAGAAATCGCCGTTGCCGAAATACCGATAATATTTGCCTTCTGAGCCAGATTTAATAAAAACTTTTCCGGAGTATTGTCATAACCGAACATATATATCTTTGATTTCAGATCGTGTTCATCACTATCATGGAAATCATAGTAACGGAAACCATTCATATAGAAATTCAGGTCAGGAAGCATACTTCCTTTTTCTTTTAGTATCCGGTCGTTACTTAAGATAGAATCGATCAGGTAATTCCTCCACAAAGCAGGCAGATTAAATAAATCCAAAGTGGAATGCAAAGCACTTTCAATCGGAAACACTTCTCCGTCCGGCATTTGTTCTTCCTTCAACTGTTTGTAATTTGAAGCAATGGCAAATACCAGATTTTTAAAATAAGTCAGAAAACCCCGTAATTGATTCAAAAAACCCAGAAAACTTTTTTCCCGGTCGGGCATTTCTTCCTCAAAATGAAGTTGGTTAACGTGCTCGGCCGGAGAATATTCCAGACGCACAAATTTCTTGCCCTCTTTCAGAATAGTATGATAATCATAATCGTGGAAAAGAAAATTACGCCGGGTATCTGGGGCAACCGTTTTAAAAGGAAAGGAAACATAAAACTTTTCGGCCAATTCAATCACCCGCCTTTTTATCTCCTGAAACCTTTGCTTCAAATCGTCCGGATTTTTCCCGGAAGCCAGTTGCTTTTCCGACATCTTCAACACAATATCAGGAACCTCCAGGGTAGAAAAAGCAGAATACACCTGTGTAAATAAACCGATTAAATCTAACCGCTTTGAAAAACCGTTCTGAATAATCTGCGAAAGAATATTCTTTTTCGTCGCATCGAATTCATCAATAAAAATCAAAGCATCTTTCGTTATATCATCTTCCCAGAAATAGTAAGAAGGCCGGATCAGTGTTGAATTTTTCAGAAAAAACTTATCCACACTCATAAAGAATACCCGTTTTTCAGACGACAAAACAGCCGGATACAACTCAGCCAGCCACGGATAATGGACCTTCACCAATTGTAATTTCTGTTTCTCGGTCAATCGGGGTTTATTCTGGCTTTTGAAAAACACATTCAGCATTTCCACGATCTTCCTCCTGAAATCAGGTTCCAGTTTTTTCCTGATTTCGTCCTCTGCCATACTGACCAGATCAGCATCCAGTTTTCTCTGAATAACACCGATCCTCGCTTTTAAAACCACATATTCAGGCCATGCCGTTACCTCACTCGGCAGCTCTGTATTCAACAAACTATCGGTAACCGTTTTTCCATTGGCATCCAGTGTAACACAATACTTGTAATATTCTTTCTCAATTCCCTTCTCCTGAAATCTTTTCAGCAAGTCCTCTTCCTGAAGATTCTTCTTTAAAGTGGTGATAAAAAATATCTTTCTATTATTCTTATAATGCTTAAAGATGTACTCAAACACATTATAGGTCTTTCCACATCCCGTCGGCAAGGGTAACAAAAATAACCCATTGTTGTATACACAATACTTCTCTAATATATCCTTCATACACTAACTCATTCTTACTTATTTTCCTGAAGTCGGAATTACTGATTCACATTACATAATCCCAGTTTCTACAAAGATAAAAACTTATTAACAAATAGTATGCAGAGAGCTTTTCAATTTACAAAAAGTACCGGAATTCATCAAGTATATAAAAAGTTAAAACGAAATATAACCCAGAGGTTTACCATCCTGGAATCCCCTATCTTAAAATAAAAACAATATCGAAAGATGAAACGACTAATTCAAATGCATATCCAAACGTTCTACTTCCTGCCATTTTACAACCTCAAGCAATTGATCATTAGAACGGCACTGTGTTAATTTTGTCCGGATATAATCACTTTTACACAATTCAGACCATTCATTCAGATAAACATGTTTCAAAACAAACAAAAGAAACCGGATTGGTGAAATCACTTTATTCAATGGAATCCTCACATTGTTATTAAAACCAATATGCAAATGTGACACCGCATGGATCAGAGGACGATATCCTATCTCATCATAATCATAACGTAGCGTTGTATATTGGTTACTCAAGGATTGTTCATTCAAATATTGTTCATATTCAGCCCTTAAATCCACTTCCTTCGCTTCTTCTTCAGCTATGCCGAAATCATTTAAGAAATCTTCATAAGTCACAAAATTCAAGGGATTTTGAAAAAATGCATAACGAATCGCCATTCCTTCCTGGGTCTGTGAAAACTGAAACTGAAAATAGGACTGATCAACCAATAAAAAATCATAATCAAAATTCTCTAAACCTATCCGGTAGATTTGCCAGTAATTATCCTTCTGAGTAGATTTTTTAAACTGATCAGAAACACCGTCTTCATTCAGGCTTTTAATCCCTTTCATCTGAAAAAGTTGAAAATCTTTCAGCACCTCCTCCACCTCCCTGACCGAAATATTAAATATGGAAATATTCATTATTTTTCAGTGAGTTTATTCTGAATTTGTGATACTATATCCTCTACACTTAATCCTGTGGCTTTCAACTGTTCAGCCATACGTTCAACTTTATTGAGTAACTGCTGCTGCGCATTCGTTTCCTGGGAAATGGTTCTGACCGTCTCTTTAGTGGGTTGTATAAAACGCAACTGGAATTCATTATCGCGTAAAGTTTTCAATTCTTCTATACACCGCTCTACCGATTCCCCCACCCCGGACAAAGTCACCCAAGCTAAACTCCGGGTCATTGCCGTAAAAATTTTATTCCGATGAACAATATTATCTTTTACAGTAAACACAGCATCAATACCGGTTACATAAACACTTCCAGCCTCATTCCCTTTCGCACTATATATCGTTGAAAGAGTTACGCAATTTTTCACTTTATAACGCGTATTCGTTGGTGGGACATCCAATAAATTAAATGTATTAACTCCATTCGCCCTTAGCTTCTCAGCCAACTCAAGAAAAAATCTTTTGACATACTTATTATCCATACAAATTACAGTAATATCCTCAGGCTTCAATTCCCTTGAAATATCATTCAGTATCTGATCTTTTACCCAGTTGATTTCTTCCAGCAAAGACTCACATTTTTTTATTCCGATAATCGAATCTCCTTCGAGTAATGCATTTTTAATAGGTGAACTATTATCCGTCGGACGCTGAATAACCATACGGCATCCATCCGACGAATCTCCTTCCAGTACATCAAATCCCAAATCTTCCCATTGGGTATTATTCTCCAGTCTCTGAATCATCTGGTATTCACCTGTAGGCTTCTTGTTATACACCCCCAATCCCAATGCAAAGGCAGCCAAAAGTATTTTACGGGGATTCCGGTAACAACGATGAAGAATAAGATCCTGAAGCTGATCATTCCGTTTGGAAAAATCAATATAATATCCTCCGTCCGGATTGGTTCCAAAAGTCTCTTTCTCATTCTGAATATCCACATTCAGAATATTCTGAAAATCATCATAAGCCCATACAATCCGGTTTTTCCTGGTTATTTGGCGACATACCCGGTAAAAATGAATAGGAAAATCCTGAGCCTCATCCAATAAAGCATAATCATACTGTATAGCCAAGCAATTCTCATTCAATTTTTCACACACATAATCAAAGGGATCATTAAATCGCAACCGTTTAGCTTCGGAAAGATTCATCGGAACAATGTTATTATACCGGCAAGTATTGGAATATACTCCTTCCAGGTAAGCTCCACCCCAGGCATGGAGAATATGAATTTTATCCCAATCCGGATCCTTATCTGCGAATTGTCTGTAAAAACGGGTAATCAAACTCTTAACGAGCCCATTCAGAGCTTTCGTATAATAGGTATACAAAATTTCAGCCTTCGGATATTGTAAATGAATAATAGCAGCTTTCATTGCTAATATGACGGTCTTACCGGAACCCGCTAACCCCCGGATTCTTTGAGCTCCGTCAATGACAAAAAGGGCTGCTCTTTTTTGCTCTTTATCGAAATTACATATCTCACTTTCAATAGCAGACAAAATAGCCCCCTTAGATTTAGCAAAATCTTTGGGATCTTTTATCTCCCGTTCCGTTAATTTTGGTAATCCCTTAGATCCTTCTATGGTAGCTTTCAGATCCCTGAACTCCATATCATCTAGGCTTTCCTCATGATCGTGGTTTAGAATCAAAGTCTCCAGACTATGATCCGAAGTAATAATCTCAAAATCAGAAGAAATATGAAGCTGCTCATTTGTATTGATATATAAAGCTGAAGTAATATCTATCTTTAACTCCCTCCGGTTGATCTTCAAGCGGGGAGATTCTTTCAAAATCTTTGCAAAAACCAGCGTATCCAGATTCGATAATTTCTCTTCATAAGGTTCAATATCCACCTCCAGACGATCGGAATACTCTACAGTCTGAAAAATAAAAACACCGTATTCCTGACTAAGAAAAATAACATTAGCTGTAATTGTATCATCTGTATCCATGTTCGGGTAAATCGGGAACTGATAGTAAACAGACGCATTTTTGAAATTTCTCTTTTTATCAATTTCAAACAAAGCCCCGATCAAAGCAACAGCTCCGGGCTCCTTTTTTAATAAAACTTCATTATAATTTTTCTCAATCATATGCAGAATATAAAATACGGTACGCTAACAACAGAATCTTAACGATCCCTGCCAACTTCCCAGTTTTCTACAAAGATAAAATATATTGCGCTTTTCACCTTTGATTTTTTAACAAAAATTTGTCCGAAATTCAAGAATACAACAAAATCAGCGAAACATATAATTTAATAAACTGCATGCAAAATTTTCACTTTCCTATAATCCACAACGTTTATTAATTTTCTACTTTACCATTAGGATTTCAATCACTTGATTTTCTCTCTCACTCTTCCATTTTCACAAAAATTATCTTAACTTGCCGGAACAAGATCCTAAATTTCGTTCATTATGCCGGAACATCCTTTATTGAACTTTTTTGATCAGTTAAAGATCGATAATACCTACGAATTGTTCTTTCCCAAAAAGGAACAAGGACTGGTGATAATCTGGCTGTATGAAAAAATCAAAAACAAGACTTTCCCCAACGGGATATTCAAAGAGGCAGACATTCAGCAGGCTTTTCAAGAAATCAGTCTGCTGAACAGGGAAAAAATTGAAAGGAATCCCTGGGATCACTACAACAGTCACATCATGGCTTTGCAGGAATTTTTCCTGATCTACAACGAAGAAGACCAGACTTACAAGCTCCGGGATTTTGCAGAACATGTGTGTCAAAAAATTTATACCATACTTTCCAAACGGTTTAATCCGACGATCATCGAGCTCACCTGTATGGACCTGGCCGCCAAACTGGAAAGTATTGGAAGCCCGACAGACCTGCAAAACTGGCTGGATGTCCACTTAGATAAATCCAAATTTGTACTAAAAGAGCAGATCGATTTTCTCCAGCAACAGATCGACACCACTGTACCCGGAAATCAAAATCCATCACCCAGCTCTATCCATCCCCCATCCTGCGCAAACCCATCGATTCCCCGGAACACAACAGCCGCTGGAATCACCCCTTCATCAACTCCTCTAAAGTCACCACAAACGGCCGGGCCGACTTTCTTCCTCCTTCATATCCGGACAAATGCGACACATCCCACGTCCTATTCATCAATTCCGGTTCCTCCACTTCACCGATCGGATATACCAGATAAAAATGCTCTTTCACGGCTTCCTTTTCTGATGCTGGATAATACTTTTTCAGCAGATCATGGTGACTATACAGCTGAGGGCCACCAGGAACAATACGATACAACCGCGCTTTATGTAATCCACCAGTTGTGTGCAATAATAAATATCTTGCAGCAATGAAAGCAGTGTCCAGCTGAAGAGAACCTGTCCGTGTCCCTGTCCGGACGTTGTATAACTGATGCTTTAAAATCCAGTTCAGATGCTCTTCACTTTTGTAAAACCCCACCAACACCCTCGTCTCATCTGGGAATAATCCCCGGTTGGCACCAATATATTCCGGATACGGTTCCTTTACTACCGCCGGCTGATTTTCTTTATAGATTTCATAAGCACGCCAGGCCATTTTTTCCCGCTGGGAGGTCCGGTTGAGGAAATGTTCCACCACCTCTTTCAGGAAATCTTTCAGATCTTCTACTCCCTGACTATATTTGGAAGGATTAATGGCAAATGCACCGACACCCGGCAGGATTTCATGAAAGCCCCTTTTTTCGACAGAACCATTCCCGGGATACAAAATATAAGCTCCTGCACTCCTACGGATAGCATCCCGATAAGCATGCATTTTCCAAATATCCTCTCTCCGGCAATACTGAGGATCGTCCCCCGTTTCCTGCTTTACCTCAAACAATTGAGCTGCTTTACCCAAACGGTATTTTGCATCAAAATGCAAATGAACAATCAGTTCTTCCCGTTCCGCCTCGCTTTGAGTGATACCGACAGGCCAAATCGTCAGCGTATAATCAGGCCGCATCTCCAACGTCCAGCTTCCTCCTTCCGGATAGGTCGTTCCCCCTTTAAAACGCCGGTTATAGCTAAATTCAATATTCAACCGCCGTGATTCACATTCATACAGTCCGGATAAAGCAACATGCTGCCCCTCTTTCAATTGCAAAGCTAACCCCTCCTCCGAAGGAACAATCAGGCTCTCAACGTTTTGCAGCTTCAAGTGAAAAACCTCCTCCACCAAACGCAGCAACCTGAAAAACAACCAGTATTCGTACAATTTAGCGACATCTTTTTTACCGGCCTTGTACACATCATCTCCTCCCCGCCATATCAGTTTCGCTGCCAAATCAAACATCAGCCATACCCGTAAAACTTCCCGATAGCCTTCTTTACGCTGTAGCACCGGACTATTCAGCGGTAACAAATCGGGCACCCCAACCTGTTTCAACAGGGCATGATTCAAATACTGCGACAAGAAAGCGATCACTCTTTTCCCCTCTTTCTTCAACCGTTCACCTGCTGCTTTATGTGAAACGAAAGTATTACAAAAGGCATAGAAAGTAGAAAGGGCATATTTCACAAAACGGTTTTCCGGCGTATCCACCGTTTCCTTCAAACTTCTGGTTTCAATCTTTTCGGGTAATGTATTGAATCTTCCGTAAAGCGGATGCCGTTCGGGAATTCCTATACGCTGGGCAGAACACGTTATTTGCTTCAGAGCCTGACGATCCAATCTTCTTACTCCGCATACGCTTCTCAATTCTTTGTTTTCATCCCAGCAAGTGACGGGAGAAGAGAAAATCTGATGAATCGCGTTGGCAAATTCCACAGAATCAATAAGCGATTTGACAAAGGCAAACCGCTGATATAAGATTTGAGCACCACCCGATGGACTTGGTTCAAAATACTGACTAACGGGAGAATTGCAGGACATCAACAATTCTGTGGAATGTTCCGTAATATCCTCCAGCATTTGACGATAATCTTCCCGGTAAGTCTCTTTGACAGAACGAACTTCCAACTGAACTTCGCCGCACCATTTCTCTCCCCGGCAAACTGCCAAAGCCAACATCCCCACCTGGTTTCCAGTCTGTAAAATCCCCGTCGATTCGTTCAACCGGGAAGGATAAACGACCTCTCCTTTCAGATGATAACCGGCATCTATCCCATACTCATAGCGCTTGCCTTCCACCAATTGACAACACGACTCCCCATAGGTCTGTGCTTCCTCCGAAGAAATTTCACACAAAGTTCCTTCTTCCCCAAACAGTACCAATGAAACGGTTTGCCCGTCGTTTAGTCTTACAGTTAAGTCCATTGACTTATTTATTGCTTTCTGAAACTTTACGTTTCGTTTACGTCATCTTCTTCCATAAAGGGATTTCTTTCCGTTACCTATGCCTCAGGCTCTTCTAAGCCTCAGCATAACTAACAAATCCATTATTGACAACTCCTTTGTACATCCGGACCAATTTATCCAAAGATAAAGGATATTTTACCCCGGTTATCGGCTTATCCTTCACAAAGTAATCTTCCACATTCTGCCCCTCATTCAGGCACAATTCCCCCAGCGTACGCAAAATACCTTCCAATTTTCGCTGGGAACCGTGTAATTTAGGCAACAACTTCTGCATAATCACCGCATCGATTACCTCATCTTCCGTCCACTCCGGAACAAGCCGGTCAGCAATAGTCACAAAAGTACAGATTTCCCTGGCACTCCGGAATCCGAACTCCGCCCCTGCATCTTTCAGTCTATCGAAGAAATGAAGTAAAATCTTATCCAAATTGGCATTTCCCTTCACTTGCGATCCTTTATGAGTGGCTATCTCCACAAAAGACGCCCCCGTTATGGCTCCTTCACCTTGGATCGTTTTTAAATCAACCGGGACTTTATGTTTTAAGAATTGCTCCATTTCTCTGGCTGTCACCCGGAATTCAATCACATTAGCCCGGTCCAGTACTTTCGGACTAAACATATAAGTCGTCTCGTCAATATTCACCGTACCGATGATAAACAAATTCGGCGGCAAACTGATTTTAGCAGGAACCCCACACTTTTTCCAAACTTCCGTATCCGGATGCAAAGAAATAGCCTCCTGCGATTCCATCACACTGAGAAAATCGGCAAAATAGCGTTCCACATGGCTTAAATTCATTTCGTCCAGAATCAGGAAATAAGGCTTATTCCGATTCTCCTCCTTACCAGCCTGAATCAATAGCTCCAAAGCTCCGTTTTCAGGCATTACATATTCCCCTTCGTTCAAAGCATTCGGATACCCCAGCAAAGGTTCCTGGTTGGTCCAATCCGCCCCCACCGGCACCATACACATTTGCTTCTTCTCTCCACAAATCCATTGGGCAAACACCTGGGCTAATTTCGTTTTTCCTGAACCTGCCAACCCCGTCAATATCACAAACGGCTTAGCCAGCAACGCACACACAAACCGGTTGAGCAGACTATCTTCAAAAAGTAAACCGGTTTGCTGCAAAGCTATTTTTAACAGCTCTATCTTAAATTCCTTATTCTCAATTTTTTTCATTGGCCCACTTTCCATTAGCTGTTTGTATTCCAGAATAATTTGATTTAAATCATCATCCATCCCTACGTAATCTAGTTTTTTAGAAGTATCATATACTTTAAAAACATAAGATCCTCCATACCTTTCGGGAACAATATCAAATTTTTCAAAATAAGTATTTATAGTCACTGTCTCCTTCGAAACGATCCATTGCTGATGCGCCTGATAAGTCTCACTCACCCCATAAGCCAATATCAATTTTTGACATTTCTTGTAATATAAATAAACGGGATAAATCCCCTGACTAGTAGTCTGTCCTTCATATAAAAAAGAAATCCAAGGTATTCGAGCAAGCCCTCCTTGTCCAAAACTTACCTTAACCTCCAAGCCTTGAAAACTTTTCCTATATCCTTTTGTACTCAATTCCCCTGCTTGTGCCTGTGCCAAAAATTTCTTTAAATCGCTCGAGAAACTTTCCTCCTGATCCACAACTATCTTCTTTTTCTTATCTACGATTTGAAAACCTCTATTTTCCAATAAATTAAAACATTCTGTGTCCTTCCCTCCTGGAAAACTATTCCGATCTAATTCCTCCCCATTAGCAAAAATGTTAGCATAAGAAACCACCAATTTCGGAGGGAAGCATTCCCCTTCGTATAAAACGTCGTAAGTCGACGACTGTGCATGATTAGGTACCCCTTCTGCCTGAATTTTTTGAATAGCCTGTAAAATATGCTCACGAGTGATCGTACTAAATTCTTTCATAATAATCAACTCTGTTTTGATTCCATTTTTCAAAGATAGAGAATATAATTTTCAAAATTATTACTTTAATTCATATTTTGCCAATACGATATATTCTCAAAAACTCTCCCTCAGCCAGATTCCGAAAAAACGGTTGTCTACCTGATACACGACCTGTTCTTGCGTGATAGTTGCTTAAATCACTCTTTATATGCCAGTTGTTCGTAATCTTCACGTTTAGTTTCATATTCAATTTCCCGGTTAACCCGTTGTATTCCTTTTTCTGCCCATTCCACCACTTCTGCTCTCGGATGGTTTAACAATTGTTCAAACGCCATTATTTTCTGCCTATAGAGTGGAATAACAGAACCTGTCCAGGAAAAAGAATTCATATTGCCATCCAGAGCACTTAAAACTTCCTCTTGTGAACCATATTCGTCCACTAATTTTAGAAACACTGAACTGAAACCGATAGCTCTGGTTTCTCCGGCCTCATTCGTCGCGTACTTATAAACCGGAACCATTTCTGCCAAACGCTCTGGTCCTACCGTCGGATTTTGTCTGCACCAACTCAGCAATTTTTCATCATCATATATAAACAATGGTCCAGCCCCCAACCCAATACCCGACCCTAATATTCTACTAAAATGATGATATACCAAATAATTTTCACCATCTGCCAATAAAGCCTGCGATAGATCATTCCAGATTACTTCCCCATATTTCTTTATCAACACCTGGTAAATCGAATCGTATAAATCATAATAATGACTCATCGATCTCAGTGAAGCAATAATTTTCTGATTTATCTGAACAGCAAAATTTTCCTCCTTTCCATTTTCCAAAGCACACTCTGCCATCCGAATCACATCATACCTGTCATAAACAATGGCATCATCAAAAGGAAGCACCAGTACACATTTTTGAATCAACTTCACATTTACGTCTTCACCCATCAGATCTGCGTCATAAGATAAATCCTTCAAATAAGGGATCAATAAAATAGCTCCTTCATATCCCAAATCCGATATTTCAGCATATACCTGAAACCTTTCTTCCTCATTCTCCGGCATCTGATAATTAATATACAACTTGAAATAATCAATCGAAAGATCCTCTTTTTTTACAAGATCAATAAGCCAATGAAAATATTTCAAATCTTTATCCACAACAGCAGCCACAGCAAATAATAGTTTATACCGTTTCTGTTCCGTTAATCTTTGGATGACATGTTTTTTCAACTCTCCGTCTTTCATGAAATAACAGTAATAAACAAAAAAAGGATATCCCGCCGGTAAATCTTCTTTGTCTAATATCTCAAGAGATTTAGAAATAAAAAAACTGCTTTTTTCGGGCTGCTCAGCTTCCAATTCACACACTCTGCTTACAAAACTATTGGCCAACGGATAACTATTTTCATAAAACGAATTCAATACAGCCTCGTCATTCCACCACTTTTCGACATATTCTTCAGCTAATTCCTGATACAAATGTCTCTCGGTTTCAATCGCTTTTTCCCATTCTATTTCTTCATGCTGACGGCCATATTTTTTTACATTACAAAACCGGGAATAAAAATCTTGTTTAGTAAGTTTAGTAATCCAGTGTCTGACTTGTTCGTTACAGCTTTCACTGCCATACTTAAAATCGTAATTTACAATAGTATGCAAAGTATCCAGCATTTCCTCCCAATCATTTCCCTTTGCATCGGCAAAACATTCCAATAATTTCAAAAATAAACCGGCACAACCAGCCCGGTATAACGAACGGGCATGATTATTCACAATCTCTGCCCCTCGCTCCGTAATTTCCTTATCTTTACCCACCCACTCAATCAAAAGATTCACACAGTTTTCCCAATAGGAATAAATCTCCGGACCGGAAGGTTCGTAATCTTTCAAGACCTTTAAACCCTGTTTTTCTGCACCTCCGCTACGATGAAAACGACCATTATCCAACGCTTTACCGATAGCTTTCAGCGTTAATTCCTGATAAAGTTTTCCCTGCTGATAACAATACCGGATCACTGCAAACCTTTCTGTTAAATTCGCTTCTGTTCCAGA
>JAEXFF010000252.1 GCA_023400335.1 Bacteroidota bacterium | reverse complement strand
GGCTTTCGGTTTATAAAACATGGTGGCTATTTTAATGGCCTTCGGACTTTTTTCTTGAAGATATTCGATTAAGTAAGTCATAGACGTGCCGGAATCGATCATATCTTCCAGTATGACAATCGTCCGGCCAGCCAGATTTACATTACACCCGATCAATTCTTTAATTTTCCCTGTAGATGAAGTTCCTGCATAGGAAGCAATTTTCATAAAACAAATTTCGGTTCCCGGTATAGTAATTTGTTTTAAAAGGTCGGAAGTAAACATAAACGAACCGTTCAGTATACTGAGAAACAACGGTTGTGTATCTTTCAGATCACTGTTTATTTTATCTGCAACTTTAGCAATGGCCTGATCGATTGTTGCCGCATCAATGAGCAGTTCAAATTCTTTGTCGTGTAATTTTACTTTTTTCATCGCTGTATGCTGTTTATCTCTTGTTGGAACCTTAGATTTGTTTTTTTTTATTTACTTTGTGCAAAAGTAATGTTTTTACGGTATATTTCGGCAGAAAGATCAGAAATAACGTTTACATTGTTGTGAAGCACGGAATTACCGCTTTACTCTTGTCTTTGGCGGAAGGGAGTGAAACATGTCCGGAAAATAAGGCAGAAGGTTACTATCAGGATAGGGAAGAGGATGAAAGGCAGAGAAACGTAAAAAGATCATATTTAAAATCTGAGAATAATGACACCAAAAGTTAGTATTATTATGGGAAGTACTTCGGATTTGCCGGTAATGGAAAAGGCGGCCGAAGTTTTGAACAGTTTTTGTATTCCTTTTGAAATGAATGCCCTATCTGCTCACAGAACCCCTGCAGAGGTAGAAAATTTTGCCAAAAATGCTGCGGAAAGAGGGATTCAGGTAATTATTGCGGGAGCCGGAATGGCAGCTCATTTGCCGGGAGTCATTGCAGCGATGACTCCGCTTCCTGTTATCGGTGTGCCGATAAAATCTTCCATAGAAGGTATGGATGCACTATTAGCTATTGTTCAGATGCCTCCGGGTATCCCTGTTGCTACAGTTGCTATCAACGGAGCTATGAATGCTGGTATTTTAGCTGCCCAGATCTTAGCGGTGGGAGATGGAAAATTGAAAGAAAAAATCCTTTCTTACAAGGAATCGCTGAAAAAGAAAATTGTAGATGCGAATAAAGAATTGGCTCAGGTGGAGTATGCTTTTAAGACCAATTGATTTTGAACCGCTGAAGGGAGGGGCGAAAGCAGTCTTTTTAATACTTCCTCACAGAAGTTGATAACCGCTGTGCTGAGAGGAGAACTTGAGGTTTATCCGTCAGCACGGCGGTTTTTCCGACGAATGTGCAGGAGGCGTCTGTTTATCGGAAAATTTATCCTTTTGAAGATTACAGATGGATACGGATCTGCACTGCCAGGTCAAACAGTTTATTATCTTCCACCCGGGTTACGGATGAGCTGATCGTATCCCAATCCGGATAATAAGTAAATCCGGTTTTTAAATAAACTGTCAGCATCCGATGGGGTTTCCAGTTCAGATTCAGATAAGTGCGGAATCCCCTTCCGTAGTAAGCAGGGAAAGAATAACCATAGAGTACATTATTTTCATAACTGTAAATACGACTGTTATACGATTCGGTATCAAAATAAGCCAGGCGGAACTGGGATTTAAATTTCTCTTTTCCGGAAGTAAAAGTAATGTCCTGATGGACCAGATAACCTTTTTCCCGGGAAGAAGCCTTGTGGTAAAAAGTTAAATCGATTCGTGTCTGTAATTCGAGTTTTTTGCGAGGCCTGTAAACCAGCTGATACCGGATTTCATTTTTTATTCTTAAAACGGTATAGATTCCGGTATATTTTAAATTTTCGGGTTTCCGCTCCGTTTTGAAACGGAAAGAATGTTCAAAGTCGGAATGTATATAATTTAAGTCGAATAAGAATTCCTGTCCCTCCTCCGGAACATAGGCATTATAGCGAGGACTAAAATAGCGGAACCAATCGAAATAAGTATTGATTTTCAGATTTTTAAGGGGTGAAATGTCCAGACCGGCATAGAAGCCTTCTTCGTTAGAAGTAGTGGAATATTCTCCGAATCCTTGCGCATAACGGGAGGTGTAATTTTTGTCATAACGTCTGTATATCACACACATTGAAGCATTCCTGTACAGATTGAAACGCAATCCGTTTACAGTTGCCCACGCCTGTTGGTCAGAAAAGGCTGTTTCTCCGAAGAAATAGATATTTCTGAAGTTTGTTTTATAATCTATGCTGGCTAAAAAGCGGTTTTTCCCCTTATCGTTAAATTGCTGATAGACTTGTTTCCCTCTCGTGAAGGGAGGTTGAAAATTATAATACAGGACGTTCACTCCCGTACGGAAGGCAATATTATTCCAGTGGAGGGACAGACCGGTAGTCCATTCTTTTAGTTGATGTTTTTTTTTATTTTCGGTGAGGTTTCTGTGGTAGCCGGATTCATACAGAGATGCGGTCAGTATATCTTCATTTTCGGTATGGCTTAAGTCGGCAATATTTCCATCTGTTTTTTTAAACGAAAAAAATAAATCTGTTTGAAGTGATTGCAATGGTTGCAGGGAGCAGGCGATTCCCCTTAAAAAATTGTTTTCGTCTGTAGAAGTGTAAGGAATAACACCTTTTCCGGATTTTTCATTTCCCAGGGCGATGGACGATTTCCCGGAAGAAAATCCGCTCCAGGCGGTAAGTCCTTGTCCCCATTGGATCCGGTAATCTCCCAGAATAATTTTTCGAAAAAAATGGGAGGTTGTAACACAGATATGGGCTGAAAGAAAGTCGAATCCTGCCTTTTGATATCTGGTGAAATAAGCTTCTCCCGGATCGTTTTCCAGAGTCAGTCCGGCTTGCCAGTGATCTCCTGTTCTGATTTTATATTTTACAAGTGTTCCCCACGGGATACCTCTGAAACGAGACGCTTGTTTTTTTACGTATTGGGTTTCACTTTTAAATGCAGAAGGGGGATATGATTTGTAACCTTCCTGAAAGGGAAAGGTTGAATGGATTTTAGCCAGTATTTCCTGGGAGGTGTTTTGCCGGATGGCTTGTAAACGCTTTCTGACAGTTGCTTCTCCCAGGGAAATAAA
>JAEXFF010000245.1 GCA_023400335.1 Bacteroidota bacterium | reverse complement strand
ATACGTTTGACAACGGAGATGGGAAATAAGATAAAAATAAATCCCGATTGTTATGCTGTAGGGGATAGGGTGATGATTAAGAGTGGGACTTTAGCTGGAATGGAAGGAATTTTGACGGAATGCGAAGGAAAGAAGGAGTTCACATTACGTCTTGGAACATTTTTATCGGTCAGTGTCCGTATCCCGAAAAGCAATTTAATTAAGATTTCCATACCGAAAGAATGTAAAAAAAGAGAATAATTGGAAGTTAAGTATAGCGAACGATTACGATTCAGAAAAATGGAATTTTAGAAGTTCATTTTAGAGTTCCCAGGGCCGTAATTATAAATCACCTTCCCCATGGAATTTTTCATGATTATTTTTTTAAGTGTAGTATTTTCGACAATACTCGTGTCGTTGGTACATCCTCGTTTAGTCAAAATTGCCCGGATTAAATCTATTGTAGATAATCCGAATGCACGAAAACTGAACAAAGAACCAATACCTATATTGGGGGGAGTAGGTGTATTCTTCGGTATTTTTATTACAGTCGGTTTGTTTTATTTTCATTACGATTGTTCTTCTCTTTTTATTGTATTTATAGCTATGTTATTGATGCTGTTTACCGGAGTAGCTGATGATATATTGAATTTAAGTCCCCGCATAAAGTTTTTATTACAGGTCATTGCTGTCTGTTTCTTAATGGGAGAAGGTTATATTTTGGATAATTTGCATGGATTATTTGGGATTCATTATTTACCGGTATCTGTTGCTTATCCCTTGACGTTAATTGCTTGTGTGGGAGTTATTAATGCAATTAATTTGATTGACGGAGTGGACGGTCTTTCTTCCGGTTATGGTATTGTCGTTGCAACTATTTGCGGGATCGTTTTTTTACATTATGGAGATATGCCTTATGCCATTTTAGCGTGGGTCATCGTAGGAGCTTTGTTTCCCTTTTTTATGCATAATGTTTTTGGACGCAAATATAAAATGTTTATTGGGGATGGGGGATCTTTAGTATTAGGAGTTGTATTCAGCGCTTTTATTTTAAATATTTTGCAATACGAAGGTCCTACTAATATCGGAACCTATTCTGTTAGTTTTTTAATGGCAGTATTTGCTGTTCCGGTTTTCGATACTTTACGGGTGATGCTTGCCCGGATAGCTAAAAGGCGATCTCCTTTTTCTGCGGATAAAACTCATTTACATCATATGTTTATCCGATTAGGGTTTAGTCATGTGCTGACCACCATACAGATTATTATGTTGAATCTTTTCGTGATTATGCTTTGGTATATTACAGCTTTTGTACTGCATATTGCTCCGGAACTTCAATTTCTGATTGTTTTTATGGCCTGTTTGGTTGTTACATATGGAATCTGGTATATAGTGGCTTATTTGGAAAAATACAGGCCACAAGTCTATAATCGTGTTCAACAGCATATAAAATTACATTATCCTCAACGAAATAAGTTTTTTCTTGTAATTCAGCGGAAATTGGACCGGTTGTAGGAAAGAGAAAAGACAATAATCAATATGACGCATAAGGGTAACTGTTTATCCGATTACGGATAAGAGAGTTATCAGTAACAGAGACTTTTGTAATATCGTTATTGTTTATCCTGTCGTGGTGAAAAGGAATCATCCTATATATTAATTTTATATAAAATCAATGCGAGTTTTAGTTACTGGAGGTGCCGGTTTTATCGGTTCCAATCTTTGTGAACATCTTTTGGCGGCAGAGCATACTGTCCGTTGTCTTGATAACTTTGCAACGGGAAAACCAAAGAACATTTTTCCTTTGCTTGAAAAGTATCCGCAATCATTCAGTTTGCAAGTCGGTGATATCCGGAATCTGGAAGATTGCCGGAAAGCTGTGGAAGGAATGGAATATGTCCTCCATGAAGCGGCCTTAGGTTCCGTACCGAGATCTATTAAAGATCCGATTACTACCAACGATGTGAACATCGGAGGGTTTATAAACATGTTAGTAGCGGCCCGAGATGCAGGCGTCAAACGTTTTATTTTTGCAGCAAGCTCATCAACTTATGGGGATAGTCAGACTCTGCCAAAAGTAGAGAATGTAATAGGAAAACCGTTATCTCCTTATGCGATTACCAAATATGTAGATGAACTTTATGCTGATGTTTTTGCTCGGACTTATGGAATTGAATATATCGGATTACGTTATTTCAATGTGTTTGGCCGGCGTCAGGATCCGTTTGGAGCTTATGCAGCCGTGATTCCTTTGTTTGTAAAGAAATTTATGAATCACGAGGCTCCTAACATCAATGGTGATGGTGAGTATAGTCGGGATTTCACTTATATCGATAATGTAATCCGGATGAATATGCTGGGATTGACAACGACCAATCCAGCGGCTGTGAATCAAATTTATAATACGGCATTTGGCGAACGGACTACGTTGAATCAACTCATTGCTTATTTACGGGAATACCTCTCTGAATTTGATGCTGAAATAGCTCGTATAGAACCGACGTATGGTCCGAATCGGGCTGGTGATATTCCTCATTCCTTAGCTTGTATCGACAAAGCTAGAACGTTATTGGGCTATATTCCTCAATTTAGCATGAAGCAAGGTTTACGAGAAGCAGTAAAATGGTATTGGGAAAACATTTAAAAGACGGATCAATGAACTCACAAATAAAAATTGCCGTAATTGGCTTAGGTTATGTAGGTTTACCTTTAGCCCGTTTATTTTCAACAAAATATCCGACTATCGGATTTGACAGAAATCAGGAACGTGTTGAAGCTTTAATGTCTGGGCACGATGCAACTCTTGAGATAAATGATGAACTTTTACAGGAAGCCATCAAAAACGGCTTCAGATGTACAGCTGATATTGAAGAAATCAGAGATTGTAATTTTTATATAGTAGCGGTACCAACTCCTGTAGATGAAAACAATAACCCGGATTTGAGGCCTCTCTATGGGGCTAGCAGTACAGTTGGGGAAGTCATTTCGAAAGGTGACATAGTAGTTTACGAATCTACTGTATATCCAGGGGTCACTGAAGATGAATGTATTCCGGTAGTAGAGAGAATTTCTGGCTTGAAGTTAAACGTTGACTTCTATGCTGGGTATAGTCCTGAGCGTATTAATCCCGGAGATAAACAACATACGGTCGAAAAGATAAAAAAAGTGACTTCAGGCAGTACCATTGAAATAGGAAAAATCATCGATCGGGTTTATTCGTCGGTAATTATTGCTGGTACTCACCTTGCCCCGACCATAAAAGTAGCTGAAGCTGCTAAAGTTATAGAAAACTCACAACGTGATATTAATATTGCCTTTGTTAATGAATTGTCAAAAATTTTCACCAAAATGGGTATAGATACACAAGATGTACTTTCGGCAGCATCGACTAAATGGAACTTTCTTCCTTTTAAACCTGGTCTTGTCGGTGGTCATTGTATAGGCGTTGATCCCTATTATTTAGCACAATGCGCGCAACGTTATGGCTATAATCCTGAAATTATCTTAGCTGGACGTCGTATGAACGACAGCATGGGGGAATATGTGGCACAACAAGTTATAAAACTGATGCTTAAAAAAGGTATTCAAGTTCTGGGTTCAAAAATATTTATACTCGGTTTTACGTTCAAGGAAAACTGTCCGGATGTACGTAACACGAAAATAATAGATATCTATAAAGCTCTGAAAGAATATAATATCGCTATCACTGTTTACGATCCTTGGGCAGATCCTGAAATTGTTAAACGTGAATACGGTATAGAAGTCATAAATGAACGGCCGGAGGAAAAATTCGATGCAGCAATCATTGCAGTGGCACACAATAAGTTCTGGAATTTAGACATTCAATCTATGCTAAAAGAAAAGCACGTAATTTTCGATGTAAAAGGGGTCTATGATAAAGCAATAGTAGACGGCAGATTGTAAATAGTTGTAGGGAGAGGATTTGAAGGGAATGAGTTCCGGTATGGTTTTCTATTAATATCGATATAATTTGTTTGTAATGCGATTTTTACCGTCTCCGATCCTTTTGATAATCGATAGGATATTCAAGCAAGGAGATAAGCGATCTGTAAAGGCTCGCCGGGATTCTCTCAAGATGTTGAGAAATAAGGGATTGAGTATTATTCTGAGCCTTTGTTTTCTTCCATTGTTCTTATCTTGTTTCGATAGGGTCGAATATGGAATCTGGGTCACGATACTTTCTTTGATCAATTGGATTGGGTTTTTCGATATGGGATTGGGGCAAGGATTAAGGAATAAGTTGGCGGAATCTATGGCATTGAAAAATTACCGGTTGGCAAAGGAATACGTCAGTACTACCTATGCGGTCATTTCCCTGATCTTTTTGTCGATTATTTGTCTTTTTTTTCTTTTGTATCCGTTTTTTGACTGGTATAGGATCGTGAATGCTCCGGAATCTCTTAGTCGGGAAATTAATATTGTAATTTTAATCGTTTTTGTTACGACGATAATTACATTTATTTTACGGTTGCTGGTGTTTGTCTTGTATGGGCTACAGAAACCGGGTGTCGTTTCCGATATCGGACTTCTGACTCATGCAGTAAGTTTAGTAAGTGTTTTCATTGCAATAAAATGTTTTTATATATCATCTTTGATTGTCTTTTCCTTAATAATGACATTGATACCGATCATTATTTATTTAATTTATACAATATGGCTTTATGTTGTTAAGTATCCATTTTTAATGCCGAAGTTGAATTATGTCCGTAAAAAACATTTTCGGGCATTGATTGGAATTGGCTTTTTTTTCTTTTTGATTCAATTGGCCAATATCGTAATGGCTCAAAGCAATAATTTGATTATTTCCAAAGTTCTTGGTCCGGAACATGTTGGCGAGTTTCAAGTTGCTTTTCAATATATGTCCGTCTTGACGATGATTTTCTATATCGTTACGACTCCCTATTGGTCAGCAGTAACGGATGCTTATGCAAAGAAGGATTATAGCTGGATTCAAAAATCGGTTAGGGATTTAAATATGATATTTCTTGCTGTATTTACACTTGCCATTCTAATGAATGTATTGAGCCGATTCGTCTTTCATATATGGATAGGAGATAAAATAGATGTACATTATATCGTTGTTTTTCTGATGTCTCTGTATATTTTGATTCAGGCATATGGAAATATATACATAAGTATTATTAACGGAATAGGAAAAATTCGTTTACAGTTTATCGTCGTACTGTTTTCTTCTATTATATATCTTCCTTTAGCATTGTTTATGACCAGAACTTATGGGTTAGAAGGGCTTTTGATTTCTATGATTATTGTGGCTGTTATTGCTAATCTATGGGCTCCGGTCCAATATCGATATCTTATTAAAGGGAAGGCTTTTGGTATATTAAATAAATAAATTTCGCTTTAGGATTTATTTCAGTTTTCATATAGGATAAATCATTGTTTAATTTCTATGAGAAAGATTAAAAAATATATTACACTGTTTTTATTAATCCTATATATATCTGCTTCTTCGGCGCTTTGCTATAATGTTCCTTTTATTCTCGGAACGTTATTACTTTTAGGAATTTGGGCTTCTAAAAAGTATTCCCGACAGGACAATATCATTGTATTCATTATCGGCTATTTTCTAATCGTAGACATTATTTCCTGTTTGTATACAGGTGATTCGTTTCGTATTACCCGAGTCTTTAATTATTTGTATCCTATTTTGATCGCTTATTTTTGCCTGAAGATATGTGGTAGGGACACATTTCGGATGTTAGAAAAAATAGTCTACGTATTGACCATTCTATCTTTGGTAATATTTGGTCTTCAGTTATTATTTCCTACTTTATTCGAACGGTTATCTTCTTCGTTTAGCGTGTTTTTAGCTGCTCCGTATTTGGAGAGGGATCCTTCCTCTTGGTATGCATTTATTTATCGTTATATGCCGCGTGATAATTATAGCGATATGGTACGTAATTGTGGATTTATGTGGGAACCCGGAGCCTTTGCTTGGATATTAGTAATGATGTTGTTTTATAGGTGGCTATCATCAGGAATCAAATTGAAAGACAAACGAACGATCGTCTATATAATTGGTATTATTACGACGTTTTCGACAGCTGGTTATTTGGCTCTTTTTTGTATTGTTTTTCTATATGCATATCATGTAAGGGCGTCGTTTGGGAAATATTTGCTGATTATTCTTTTATTGATGTATATCATCCCTGTAATGTATAATTTGGATTTTATATCGAATAAAATAGAGTCCTATTTTATTAGTAACCAGGAAGGTTCCTATGGATACCATACCGAAACCGGTACAGTGGAATACAACAGATATATGTTTTTCCTTTATGCATTGTTCGAAATCCTGCATTTCCCGATAGGTTACGGCACTCATGAAATTACAACACCGGAAGGTTTACCCCTGATCTCACCGAATGGTCTGGCTAAAATATTGTACCATTGGGGGATAATTGGATTCTGTTTTTTCGTTTACGCTCTTTATCGCTTTTATCAAAATTTGAATCGCAACAATAAGTGGCTCGATGGAGTAATAGCAACTGTAGCTATTTGTATATTACTCTTTTCTAATCCGGCACATGCTAATCCGCTGGTATTTCTTCTGGTTTTATATCCTTTTATGTTTAAAAAACAAATAAATGAGAGTTGCTGTATTGTGTAATTATCCTTTTCCGGAGGGGTTGGCTGCAACTACCCGTATCCGGACTTATCTCAAGGGACTGGCGGAAATAGGGGTCGAAGTTGATGTGTTCGTATATAATCCGACAACAGCGTATTGTTCAGATCCGAAATATCCGGATAACGGTTCGACGGAAGAAGGAATACTATA
>JAEXFF010000167.1 GCA_023400335.1 Bacteroidota bacterium | reverse complement strand
GAATACGTGTCGCCTGCCTGACAGGCATACGAGATATTTCCTGCCGCATGTATACTTCACGCCATCAGGCGATAGACGGTTTTGCCCGCAATATAGCCGGATTTTTCGGGAACAGCCTTATATTAGGTTTCCTATTCTGGGTATTCACCGGCTGGGGATGGCTCATTACCGGACTGGCATTCGGCTGGAAAATCCTATTTTTCTATTTCGGACTAAGAGCAATTGTGCGCATACTTGTCGCCAGGACCTGCCATCAATCCCTGGCCGTAAATCTAATCGGATCAATAGCCCAACAATGGAATATGGGCTTCATCTTATTTCGCGCCTTTCTCGGCCGCAGAAGAAAACATCAGGAATGGAAAGGAAGGAATATTTTAAACGTAAAACACAAATGAAACGAAATGTACTCATTGTAGGGGCTGGAATCGGCGGATTAGCGACAGCCCTGCGCTTAGCAAAAAGAAATTATGCTGTAGAAATCCTGGAAAAAAATCCCCAGGCCGGAGGACGTGTAAACCGGATCTGTAAAGACGGTTTTACATTCGATACCGGTCCCAGTTTTTTCAGTATGTCTTACGAATTCGAAGCATTTGCCCGCGACTGTAATATTCAGCTGCCTTTTCATTACCATACCGTCGATCCCCTTTATACTGTAAACTTCCGCAATCCTTCCCGTACTTTCCGGCTTTACCGGGATATCAACCGTTTAGCTGAACAATTCAAAGATACCGAACCGGATTTTGCCATAAAAATGGAACGTTATCTCGAAAAAAGCCGCGAAATTTTCGATTCTACAATTGATATTGTAGTAAAACAAAATTTCAGTTCATTACGGGACTATTTTTCCAAGTTAATGAAGGTCAATCCCGTCTTGCTCCCAGTGCTATTCTCTACTTTCTGGCGCCATATCAGCCATTATTTTTCATCGGATGAAGCCCGGCAAATCATTTCCCTGGTATCTTTCTTTCTCGGACGCACCCCTTTTGATACCAGTGCTGTCTACTCGCTGCTTTCCTATACTGAATTCCGGCACGACGGTTATTTCAACGTCGAAGGGGGTATGTATAAAATCATCGAAGGTTTAGTGGACGAACTCCACAAAGCCGGTGTGACAATCACCTATAACACAGAAATTGTAAATGCAAAATATAAGGGAAACCGTTTGACTGCCCTCACAGACCAAAATAATATTCCCCATAGCGCTGACCTTTACGTCATAAACGCAGATGCGGCCGCATTCCGGGGCAAAATTTTCAAACGCCGGGCTTTTAATGAGAAACACCTCGACCGCATGGGCTGGACAATGGGGGTGATGACTATGTATATCGGCATCGACTGTAAACTGCCCCAAATACAACTCCACAATTATTATCTCGGCAATAATTTCCGCGAATATGCCGGAAAAGTATTCCGCCAACCTCAAACCTCCGAAACGCCCTATTATTATGTAAATGTTATCTCCCGGCATAACCCCGGTTGCGCCCCCGAAAATGCAGAAGCCCTTTTTTTCGTCGTTCCGGTACCGGATTTGCGATTCAAGCCGCACTGGGACGACCGTGATGCACTTGCCGACAATATACTTGCCGACTTTTCTGCCCGCATTGGCCTGAATATTCACCCCCATATTATCAGCCGTACCATCTATACCCCGCTCGATTGGGAAAGCCGCTTTCATCTCTACCGGGGCAGCGGACTCGGATTAGCACACGATATGATGCAGGTAGGAGCTTTCCGTCCCCGCAATTACGACGAGATTTTCCCCAATGTATTTTATGTCGGAGCTTCCACCGTTCCCGGTACAGGCCTGCCCATGGCCATTATCGGCTCAAAATTGACCGTAGAAAGAATCGAAGAAAAAATTATCCCGTAACTTTATCTTTTACAAACAAAATTGTCCGTTCATCTTTCTGCCGCTTATCCGGACAGATTTACAACTTTTTGATCCCGGTCTCTTGCCGGTCAATGTAGCGGATATACCGGAACGCCGGCATGCCTAAAGCCATTCCGGCATAAATTTTTCCCTCTATTCCCAACATTTTTTCCAAACTCCCCTTTTTCTCCTGCTCAATTGCCGAACAAACAAATCCGGTATAGAATTGACTCACCCCCAGACATTCGGCCATCAATGAACCATTCTGATAGGCCAGATTAGCATCCTGACAACCAAACCGGCTTTCTTTAGGAGCATGTATAAAAACGACTGCCTTCGCTTTCCGCAAAATCAAGTCGTTTCCCCTGGCATCTTCCCCCAACAACCGCTCGAATACGGGAACATAACGAAAAGCTTCCGGCATCAGCCATTTTACCAAAGGAGACAACAAGGGATTTTGCATTTTCTTTAAGGCCGAACGGAATACACCTAATGTAAACTCCGTCACAGAACGTAATTTTACGGGATCCGTCACTACCGTATACATCAACCCCTGTGCATTACTGGCTGTCGGAGCCCGGTGAGCAGCTTCCACAATTTGCCTTAACATTTCCTCCGGGACCGGCTTATCCGAAAAAGCCCGGTTCGAACGCCTTGCCTTACACAACAGCAACATTTGCTCCGCAGTAGGGTAATCCTTATAGTCAAATGCATGTACTTTTGCCGGCGGAAAGGCAGAATGTTCCACTGCTGCCTCCGGGCACACAGCAACGCAATGCCCGCAAACAATACAATTTTCCAATTCCCTCACCTCCACTTCTCCTCCCCGGTCTTGCTGCCGCAAGATCAGAGAAGGACAAATCCGGACACATTTTCCACAACGGATACATTTTTCCGGATTAATAGTTAAAGTCAATTCCATCATTTCTCTCAATTGAATTCATATCTCATTTCTCTATTCCGTATCCTTCCCCCTTCTTCTCATCTTACTTGCACAAAAAACTTCCTAAAACATTTCCCGCCCTCCTTTATCTTACAATCTTTAAAGGTAAGAATTTTCCAATTCCCATCCTTTATTCAAACCGGTAAAACTTTTCTGCCCGGCCGGCATATTAT
>JAEXFF010000144.1 GCA_023400335.1 Bacteroidota bacterium | reverse complement strand
CTGAATGGCTATATTCCCTTCATTACCCTTCAGGGAAAACGTATCCACTTCCAGCAGCTGGGAATTTTGAGCAAATTTATTCCGGAAAGCAGCAAATGACAATTGCAAATCCCGGCAAGCAATACGCGGGAACAAAGTATCGGTACGGGTTTGCACATTCAAATCCGCCATCCCGAAATTGAAATCCTGAAGCACATAACTGACCGTATCTGTCTCCTGGCATTGCCTGCCCTGCACTTCTCCCAGTTTTATGTCAATCTTTCCCAACTCCAGACGACCGGCCAACCGTTCAGCTCCTTCCGGTGAGTTCTGTTTTTTATCCGAAGCGCTCCACTTTTTCTCTGTATTTACGTCTGCAAACAAATGAGGCAAATCTATCTTCAATGCTTTAGCCCGGATCATAGTGGAAGAATCCCGTTTTTTAAAGTGAATTCCCCCGAGTTTCAATTTTTTCAGATAAACGTCCGCATAAGGGACAGGATTATTTGACAGAACCGGACGGGCCGTATCGGTAGTTATGCGGACATCTTTTATCTGTACACTGCGCCCGATCAGCCGTACACTGACATTTCCGACATCCGCCTGTAACCTGCCTCCGCTTTCTTCGTAGACTTTTTCTTCTATGATGTCCTCAATTTTATTTCCCAACCACCATTGCACTCCCCATACTATAATAATTAAAGCAAGGACAGTATACCCGACAATTTTTATTGCTTTTCTCATAAATCCAAATTATAGCCCGACTTTCTCTACTTATTTTCTTTCTAGATATAGAAACGAAATCAAAACAGAAGTGTTTCATTACAAATTCTTTCTCTTCTGCAAAAAAGTAAAAAAGATAATTTTAAACATTCTTTCTCTTTTTTATTTTTTAGTATTTATCTTTGTCCGGACCGGAAGTTTTCAATAAGAAAATACGGATTTGTCTGTGAGGGATAGAAATTTTATCAAACCAATTAATACAAAAGACATGTTAAATCTAGCATTATTCGGTCCTCCGTGTGCCGGTAAGGGAACGCAGGCCAAGAGAATCATAAAAAAATACAACCTGGCTCATCTTTCAACCGGCGATATGATTCGGAAAGAAATAGCTGCGGGAAGTGAATTGGGGAAAATAGCAGAAGATATTATCAATAGCGGACAATTATTATCCGATGAATTTGTCATTCAGCTCATTCAGGACAGTATTGCCCGAAGCGAAGGGGTAAACGGCTTTTTATTCGACGGTTTTCCCCGTACGGTAGCCCAGGCTGAAAAACTGGACGAAATATTGAAGGAAAACGGAGCCCCCCTAAAGGGTTTATTGAGCATAGATGTTCCCGAAGCAGAACTAAAACGGCGTATGTTGGAAAGAGCTAAAATAGAAGGACGTGCAGACGACACAGAGGAAGCCATCAGTAACCGCTTTAAAGAATACCGTGCCAAAACAGTTCCGGTAGCCAAACACTATGAAGCAATATGCCATAACGTCAAAGGAGACGGCACTATGGAAGAAGTTTTCGAAGAGATTGCGGAAATTATTGAGAAAATAAAATAATATGCAGACGGAGGAATGGCACTTCGTGCCGGAGAAACGCCCGTCAAAAGCTTCGCTGATGAACGGTAGCAGAGTTCCGGATTAATTCTTCAACAGAACCGGAAGTCCGTTCATCTGCGGAGCATTAATTCCCTTCTCTCAAAAAGAAATATTCCCCCAAAAATCGCTGATGAACGAAACCCGGCTCCCTCATTAATCCTTTAATCAGAACCGAAGGTTCGTTCATCAGCGAAACCTTAATCTACTTCCTTTAACGAAGCATCATTCCATCCCTTTTGGACAGTTGAACATCCAAACCTTACCTCGTCAGCTGCCGATAGACCGCATTATTGGCATACGGTTGGAATTCAGCATCGGTAGCAGCCTGCTGTTTCAATTTCGGATTCATCTCAATGGCTTTTTGCAGGGCCATCGTCATGGCATTGACATCTTTTACCCGGGCAGCGGCCACAGCCATAAGATAATATTCAGTAGCGTTTGTCAGCTTCATCTTTTTAAAGGTATTCAGGGCTGCGTTGTTATCCCCTGCCATCAACTGGGCATAAGCCAGATAAATGGTCGGTTTATTTTGCAGATAAGAAACAGCTTTCTGATAATCTCCCTGTTGCAGCAGAAGCAATCCCATATTGTACTGGGCTTCTTTTTTCACCTGGGCCTGCGTCAGCATATCTTTGGCCTTGGATGTATTTCCTTCTTTAGCATATACAATTCCCAGATTGTTCAGAATAGAAGGATCCTGTTTCAGGACGATGGCAGCTTCCAGTAATTTCTGTGCCTGTGTATAATCTTTATTTTGCAAAGCTACAACGGCCAGGTCATTCAATAACTGCCAGTTCCACTGAGTTCCCACTGTAGGAGTATTTTCAGCTGCCTGAGGAATAAAATAAGTCATCTGCATTTCTTCCTGAACCGTTTCGGGCACTGTATAGAACAAAAAGAAATCAGCCCGGCGCAATAAAGGCAATATATCATTCTTCAATTCTGCATTATTCTTAACGTAAGAATCGAGTAAATTATTCCGTTTGGTACTGGTAGAAGCATTTTTCAGATCCTGAATCATCTGGTCTTTATTCTTTATATTGGAATCCTTCAACAGCAAATAAAGTCCTTCCCAGTTTTCCGTAACCATCTGAGGTACTACAAACTTGGCATTTTTCACAACCGGCAGACTGGCAATGCCCAAATCTTTTTCGAAAAAGGTTTTAGCTGTCTTAAAGCGGTTACTGGTCAAATTTTTATTGATCCGTTCAGCCCCTTCCGGAGAACTGGAAGCGTATAACAACATGGTTGTTACCTTAGCATTGGGGTTGGCCAAAACTTTCTTCATGGCTTCGGTAGCCTGATTCATAACCGTTGAATGTTGCTGGGATTCAGGAATTTTATACTGTCCCAGAGGAAATAATACATAACCGCTTACGACTCCTACTCCGGTAGCCGGTACGTCTTCTATAATGGTCTCCGTCATGACCGGAATATAATTCACTCCGTCGATACGAACCGAATAATTCTGCCATACCTGAACGCCGTTCTGATTCAGGATCATCGGCGTCAGCATAAAGGACTTCTTACCTTGTATGGCTTCAATGTCAGCCCAAAGCACTCCGTTCTGCATCCCTTCGCGGAAGTTCATCGTCATCTTCTGATTCACAGTAGTAGCACTCTTATAAGCAATTACAGGATAATTGCTCCCTTTTACTTTTTCTCCCTGTACATAGATGGACGGTAATTTTTCAACCCTATTTCCATATTGCATACGGGGAGTGATTTTCAATATCATTCGTTTTCCGAATTGTTTGGGTCCGAATTTGATGGTATAATCAAAATGAATTTTTCCATTTACAGCTTGCAGCTGAGTCGGATTAATCTGACCGATAACGGCCGTCTCTATGGCTTCTTTTTGTAACTTTTTCATAGAGTTACACCCTGTCAAAAGCCCTATCATCAGGAAAGCCAGTGTAGTTATAAAAAAAGTGCGCTTCATAATTTTTAATTTTAGTTTAACCTATTTCCTTATGTTTACTGATTCTATTGTTTTATGCATTGTTTAACGGTATTCTCCCTGAACTGTTGTGTTTTCTTTATTAAAATAAGTTATATATAACCTACAAAAGAAAGGGGAGCGGCTTTAAAAACGTTTTCAGGAAAAGCAAACTTCTGCACCTTCCTGCCCCGGATAATTTTTAAAAACTTTATTATCTTTGCTTCATTAAAGAACGATGCCATGAATCAAAGTTCCGGAATAGCAAACGATACGCTGAAGCCCATACACCTGGAAGAAGTGTTTAAAAGTAAAAATCCCCGGCTTGCCCGTTGTATCCCCGGATTTGTATACAGCTGGCTCAAACGGATTGTTTGCCTGAATGAAATCAATGACTTTATCGGTAAGCACGGGGAACGGAAAGGGATCGATTTTGCAGATGCCGTTATGGAATACCTGGAACTTTCCATAGAAGTCCAGGGTACCGAAAATCTGCCGGCTCCGGAGAAACGTTGTATTTTTGTTTCCAATCATCCCCTGGGAGGACCCGACGGAATTGCTTTGATCTCATTCTTAGGCAAATATTATCCGGTATTGAAATTTCCGGTCAACGATATCTTATTAAACCTGAAAAATCTCAATTCTATTTTTCTACCGGTAAATAAACACGGCAATATGTCGAGGGAAGCCGTAAAAGCCATTCAGGAAGCTTACGCCTCAGACGGGCAGATGATCATGTTTCCGGCCGGACTTTGCAGCAGGAAAAAACACGGTATTATTCAGGATCTGATCTGGCAGAAAAATTTTATTACAGAAGCCGTGAAGTACCAAAGGGATATCGTTCCCATTTTTATCAGCGGACAAAATTCTAATTTCTTCTATAATCTCTCAAATTTCCGGAAAAAAATCGGTCTGAAAGTGAATATCGAAATGATCTGGTTGCCGAAAGAAGCCTATAAAAAGAAAGGAGAACACCTTGTTTTTAAAATAGGGAAACCGATTCCCTGGCAATCCATCGACAAAAGCAAAAAACCGATAGAATGGGCAGCTGACATCAAGGATAGGCTCTATCATTTATAATTTGAAACAGGTGACTGGAAAAAGTATGTCTCCTCCCCTGCATTTTTTTCGGAAATTCTTATATTTGTTGGAAAATTTATATCCATAAAAGGAAGGACGCTGAGGAAACTCCGGCAACCGTTAATTTATAAATGATACAACATGCAGCCCGTTATTTATCCCGTCGAAAAAGAAAAACTTCTTGCGGAACTGACAGAAGATAAATTTATTCGGAAAACCAATAAAGCCGGTAATGAGATTTATACTTTCACAGCCTATAATGCCCCGAATTTAATGCGGGAAATAGGACGCATACGGGAACTGACCTTTCGCAGCGCAGGCGGAGGAACGGGTAAAGAGATCGATATAGACGAATTCGACATCAATCCGGAAACTCCCTATCAACAGCTTATTGTCTGGGATCCCAAAGAAAAAGAAATCATCGGCGGATACCGTTATATCCTTTGCGACCATCTCTCTTTAAATGCCGAAGGAGAACCCAATTTAGCCACAACCGAGCTCTTCCGCTTTTCCGACACGTTTAAAGCCGGTTATCTGACGAAGATGATTGAGTTAGGACGCTCTTTTGTACATCCCCTTTACCAATCCACCCGTATGGGACGCAAATCGCTCTTCGCCCTGGACAATCTCTGGGACGGACTGGGAGCCCTTACCGTAGATAATCCCAATATCAAATACTTCTTCGGGAAAGTTACCATGTATACCAGTTTCAACATGCACGCCCGGGATATGATCCTCTATTTCATGCGGAAATATTTCCGGGATAACGAAGGATTGGTGCAACCGATACATCCCCTGGAAATTCACATAGACGAAACCAGAATGGAATCCGTTTTCACAGGAAACAATTACGAGGAAGACTACAAAATACTCTCCCGTCACGTCCGGGACCTGGGGGAAAACATTCCTCCCCTCGTAAATGCCTACATGAGTCTTTCCCCTTCTATGCGCTGTTTCGGCACAGCCATAAATCCGGGTTTCGGCGGAGTAGAAGAAACGGCTATCCTCATCAATATCGCCGATGTATACGAAGCCAAAAAACTGAGACACGTCGCTACCTACATCCCCCGCTTCCTGGGCCTTAAAATCAAACGTTGAGGGGAACGTTTAAGGGTTTAAATGTGAATGTATAAATGTTTAAATATTTAAATGTGCAAGGGAAAAAGGATGAAGGAGAAAAGATTCTTAAACATTTGCACAATTGAACACTTTCGCGCTTTTTCCTCCCATCAACCACCAACAAAACGTAATTATTTAAATAAACGAACCTGCGTTTCAAATTAATTCCTTAATCAGAACCGCAGGTTCATTCCTCCGCGAAGCCTTACTCCGCTCCCCTTGTGTTCACGAATCAATGCGTCAAACTATTCCCCTCCCAGGTACCGGTCGTAATCGTTCCGTCCAGGCTCATGTAAATGCCGTAACCTTTCCGTTCCCCTTCCGACCAGTTACCAACCCAAATGGCACCGTTTGTCCACAGGTATATTCCGTAACCGTGCCGTTTTCCATCTTTGGTCTCTCCCACATATTTATCTTCTCCGCAGGATACACATTCAAACTTATAAGAACTATACCCGCTCATCGGATAAGTCTCCGTCGGTTTATCGTCTGAAAAATTACCGTAATAAATCAGATTTCCCATTTTATCGTAACAAGTTCCTTTCCCCACTTTTTTCCCGTTTTCCCAATTTCCGACATAGTACATACAATCCTTACAGCCATTAATATAACTCCCGTCATTATTTATTATATAAATTCCGTAGCCATTTTTTGTTCCGTTCTGCCAGGCACCTGCATAAAAATCTCCATCCTTCCACCGGTAAAATCCCATTCCATGCCTGGTTCCGGAAGACATTTGTCCTTTGTAAGTATCTCCTTCCGTATACGTCTTTGAAACACCGCTCCCCATCACCGTCTTTATCATACTCTTCCATCCTCCCTTTGATAAAGGGGGCTCTGCAACCTTTTGGGTTATCGTTATTTTTACCGTTTTATCTCCGGCGTTTACTTTAAACCAGTCTGTCCGTTCTCCTCCGGTATTGGCCTCACATTTCAACTGAAAAGAAGTGGCGGATTTGGTAACGGAACACCAGTTTGGCAGATAATCTACCGTCCAGGAATCTCCGTCTGTAGAAACATAAAAAGTCCGGCTTCCTCCCGATCCTCCAAAGGAAACACTGCTTGGATTGACTGTCAGGTAAGTCACCTCTCCCGGCTTTTTTTGCAATTTTACGGAAGTAGAATACAGTTTCTTTCCTTTATACCACACTTCCCAACGGTAACGGCCCGGGCTGTATATTCCTCCTGCACTACTTCCCCATCCCAGCAATTGTTCACTGTCATCCTGTTTGTAATTACCGGCTGTAGTAATAGACATCTTATAAGTAAAGCCGGAAGGAGAATCTTTTCCCCGCATTAAATCCCCGTTGGAATTATACAGTTTTACATCCAATTCGATGGTTTTGGAATCTTCCGACAAATCGTTATACACCATCCGGGGAAGCAAATAAAAGATATCGGTAGCATACAGTGTAGCCCCGTAATCCCCGATCAGCTGTAAAGTACTGTCCATATTGGCAAATTCCATCCGCTTGATATCGATCCACCCCTTCTGGGCCGCCACCCGTTCTTTTTCCTTCTGTTCTTCTTCCGACCGTCTCAGCAAATCAATTTTATAGCTAGCCGCATCGGCATACATGCCCAGCGGATGAGAAGCCAGATAAAACTCATAATCGTGCAGTGTCTGACAACTGAGGTACGTCAGACTGTCGATCTTCCGCTGAGCCTCCGGCAAATATTTCCCCTGCGGGAAGTTTGCAACATATTGGGCATAATCTTCCCGGCTGATACAATTCTCCCATGCTTCTTGTTCCCTGTCTGCCTTCGGAACCAGGAAAAAGAAAGCTCCTATTCCGACAGCAATCAAAACGACAGTCAATCCGATATACAAACCTTTCCGGGATTTCCGGATTTTCTCTTCTTCTACGGGAACCGTTTTATTCGGATCCGATATTACTTTATCTTTCTTTTCCGTTTTTTTAGGCCCGGAAGGTTCTTCTTTTTTACTCCTATGCGGAGAAAAGAACAAGTCCCAATCGCATTTTTTCCCGCTCAGATAGGCCTCGGCATATTCCCGTATCGTACGGGCCGTCGGGCGGTCCCAGGGTTCTTTTGCCAGACAGGCTTCGACTACCCGTTTCAATTCCGGGGAATAATCCCCTGTAATTTCCGGGATCTCTGCTCCCTTTTGTTGCAACACTCCTCCCAAATCCCCAAAAGGAGTATCTCCCGTCAGCAACTCGAAAAGCGTTGCTCCCAAAGCCCAGACATCACTGGCCATAATGGCGAGCGGATGTT
>JAEXFF010000093.1 GCA_023400335.1 Bacteroidota bacterium | reverse complement strand
GATTACTGGGGGCCACTTTTATCGCAGTGTGTTCGTTTTTGCCTATGTTTATGGCACCCGATTCAATGGCCGAAATTGTAAAACCTTTGTTTATTGTACTGGCTGTTTCTTTGGGACTGAGCTGGGTCTTGGCTTTGACCCAGACAACAACTTTCGGAAATTTTATCCTGAAGGAGAATACTTCTGCCGTGACAGCAGATCCCTACGATACCAGGTTATACCATAAGTTTGAACGGATGCTGACCGAATTGATCCATCACCGGTATATCACGTTGTTTTCAGTAATCGGTATTCTGGTATTTTCTTTGGTGGTAATGGCACTGATGCCTCAGAGTTTCTTCCCTTTAATGAATAAACCTTATATGCGTGCCGACCTGATTTTTCCGAATGGTTATGGGATCCGGGATGTAGAACAGAATGTTTTTCAGATTGAGGAATACCTGAAGCAGAATCCTAAGGTGAAGTCTTTTTCTGTTACTATGGGAGGGTCGCCGATACGTTATTATCTGGCCAGTTCTTCTTTCGGTCCCCTGCCGAATTTTGCCAACGTATTGGTAGAAACTCACGATCCTAAGGACTCACCGGCTATGGAAGAGGAATTTTACAATTATATGCTGAAGAATTATCCCAATGTCTTGACCCGTTCCTCTCTTTTTATGCTTTCTCCTGTACCGGATGCTACGATAGAAATCGGCTTTATCGGAGAGAATGCCGATACATTGGTCGCCTTGACGGAACGGGCAAAGGAAATTGCCCGGAAATGCCATTTGGTGATGGAAGTAAGGAGTAGTTGGGGAACTCCCGTTCCGGTATGGAAACCGATGTTTTCACAGGAAAAAGGATTGAGGCTGGGAATTACCCGCCAACAAGTAGCTTATTCTTTAAAGGCTGCTACTAACGGGATTGCATTGGGAGAATACCGGGAGGGCGATTTGTTCATGCCTATTTTGATGAAAGTAGCGGATAGGAATTCAATAGATCCGCAGGATATCCGGACTTTGCCTGTATTTAGTTCAAAAGGAAAATCCGTAAAAGTAGAACAGGTAACCGATAACTTTAAATTGGAATACGATTATGACGTTATTAAACGTTATAACCGGGAACGCTGTTTGATGATGCAATGTGAACCCAAACGGGGCGCAAATGCCATAGCTGCTTTCAAAGAAGTGCTGACAGCCGTGAAAGCAGGAGTAAAGATACCGGAAGGATATAAAATGAAATATTTCGGGGACCAGGATCAGCACGATACTTCTATGGCTGCTTTGGGAAAAAATATTCCCCTGATGTTTTTACTGATTTATTTGACTCTTTTGCTGTTGTTCCCGAAAAATTACCGCAGTCCGGTAGTCATTATGCTGATGTTACCCCTGATTTTTATCGGTGTAGTATGGGGATTGATCGGATTTGGAAAATCTATGGACTTTTTTGCCATGCTGGGGATGCTGGGATTGATCGGTATGAATATTAAAAATGCAATTGTATTGGTGGATCAGATTGGTATAGACCTGAATAGCGGAATTACACCCCTTCAGGCCGTGATTCAAGCGACCAAAAGCAGGATTGTTCCCGTCACAATGGCTTCCGGAACGACGATTCTCGGTATGCTGCCTTTGTTGTGGGACGCCATGTTTGCCGGAATGGCAGCAACGATTATGGGAGGTTTGTTTGTTGCGACGATGTTAACCCTGTTTGTATTACCGGTTACGTATTGTATTTTTTATAAAATCCGGTCGGATAGATGAAGGGTCTGGCAGGTTTCGAAATACCGGAAGTTGAAATAGAAATGGTAAATAAAGAGTAGAAGTATGAAAAAATTAGTATTATATAGTTGTTGCTTATTGTCGGCTTTACCTTTATCGGCTCAGCCAACAGTTCTGTCAGTTACAGCATATAAGCAGAAAGTGCTCGATTATAGTCAGCAGATCAAACAGAGCGCAGAGCAGCGTATTGCTATGCAGGAAGCCATGAGAACGGCTAAGGCTGCTTACTTTCCGAAACTGGATTTTTCCGGAAGCGCCCAGTACCGGATCAATGATTACGATATGGACTTCGGAGGGACAAAGATCCCGATGGAAAATGAGACGTATAGTCTGGAAGCCGGATTCACTCAGAATTTATATAGTGGAGGAGCTGTACACCATAGTTTTAAAGCAGCTGAAATACAAAGAGATATCGCTGTTAAGGCCGAAGAGTTGACCGTGGATAATATTGTTTATGCTGCTGATATAAATTATTGGTCGACGGTAGCGAAAAAGGATTTGTATCTTGTCATGAAGCAGTATGTGAATATAATTCAGGAATTGGAAAGGGTTTTGACCGACCGTTTTAAGGACGGATATATCAGTAAGACAGATTTGTTACAGGTACAAGCCCGTCTGAAAGATGCTGAATTACAGAGAAGTAATGCTTTTAAGCAATATCAGATAGCCCTCCAGAATCTGAATGTTTTGATGGGAATGTCCCCCGTAGCTGAGGTGGAAGTGTCAGATTCAATTAATAGGATACAACCTTTGCCTCCGCAAATTGGAGTGGAAGCCGCTTTTGTGAACCGTCCGGATTATGCTATGGCCGGTTTGAATGTAGAATACCAAAAGCGACAGCTTAAACTGACTCAAAGTAAGTATTTGCCTGCTTTGTCAATAGGGTTGAAAGAAAACTGGGGAACCCAGATGTTGAATCTGGATGGTGCTACCATGTGGAATACTATTGCTTTTGCTTCCCTTAATATTCCGGTTTTTCACTGGGGGGCCAGAAGTAAGGAAGTGAACCGGCAAAGGGCTGTGTTGAGAAGTACAGAATACGATTTGCAGATTACAAAAGATCAGATTACAAAGGAAATTAGTAATGCCTGGACAAATCTGACAGAAAATACCAAACAGATTACGGTGGCGGAAGAAGCTTGTAAAATTGCAGAAGAGAATCTGGATTTAAATACGTTTAGTTATACCGAAGGAAAGTTACCGATTATCGATGTTCTGTCGGCTCAGGTGACCTGGATTCAGTCATATAGTAGTCTGATTCAGACATGGTTGCAACAAAAGGAATCTTTGGCGGCGTATCACAAAGCCATTAGCCGGTAGTTTTAGCACCTTCCCCCGTCCCCGGGAGTCCGGAATTTTTATTAATTTGCTTCGGGTTTTATAGAAGAGATTGGCATAATTTTTGTCCGTTTCTGAAGACAAAAGTGGATTATTTTTTATGAAAAGATGTTTCGTTTGGTTGTTATTGGGTTTGTTTCTGTGTCCGTCTCTGATGGCGGAACGGAAGAAGGTGGGATTAGTGCTGAGCGGTGGCGGAGCAAAGGGAATTGCTCATATCGGGGTTATTGAGGTATTGGAAAAAGCCGGGATCCCGGTGGATTATATTGTGGGGACTAGCATGGGATCGATTGTGGGGGGATTGTATGCGATCGGATATGATATGCAGGTATTGGACAGTATGGTCCGGAATCAGAATTGGCCTTTTCTGTTGAGTGATAAGGTTTATCGGGATAATCTTTCTTTTTCGGATAAAGAGGCGACGGAGAAGTATATTCTTTCTTTTCCTTTCGGGAGGGGAAAGGACAATCGTATGCCTGCTGGTTTTGTCAGCGGTCAGAATGTCTATAATTTGTTTACCGACTTAACGATAGGTTTCCACGATTCTTTGAATTTTGCGGAGTTGCCTGTTCCGTTTGCTTGTGTAGCTGTCAATATTGTGGACGGTAAGGAGGTGGTGTTAAAGGAAGGGAATTTGGTGCAGTCTATGCGGGCCAGTATGGCTATTCCGGGCGTGTTTACTCCGGTACATATGGATAGTTTGATATTGGTGGACGGAGGAATTGTAAATAATTTCCCCGTAGATGTGGCGAAAGCGATGGGAGCGGATATCATTATCGGAGTGGATGTACAGTCCGATCTCAAAAAAGCCGAGCAACTGAATTCTTTACCGGGCGTTGTGGGGCAGATGATTCATTTGCTATGTATGAATAAGTTTGAGGAGAATCTGAAATTGACAGATTTATATATCAAGCCGGAGCTCAATGAATATTCAGCTGCCAGTTTTAATCCGGATGCTATCGATACGATGATCTATAGGGGGAAGCAGGCTGCCGAAGCTCAGTGGGACCAGTTGATCGCTTTAAAAAAGCAAATCGGTGTGGAAGAAGAGGGAACAGTCGTGCGGGAGAAAAGAGTTTTTGCCGATACTTTCTTTATCCGCCGGATTTATTTAAAAGGGATATCTGAAGACGAAGAAAAATGGCTGAGGCGGACCATTCGTTTAAAAGAGAACCGGAAGATAACCAAGGATGAGATTCACCGGGCTATCGCATCTTTGTACGGAACAAAAGCTTTTGCCAGTGTTAGTTATCGTTTATTGGGCGGACCGGAATACGATCTGGAATTGAGTTTAAAGGAAAGTGACAGGAGTATTATCAATCTGGGCTTCCGTTTTGACTCGGAGGAAATGGCTGCCATTCTGCTGAACCTGAAGCTAAATTACCGGCCTCTAAAGGGTTTTCGGTCCGGTATTACAGCCCGTTTAAGCAAAAATCCGTTTATCCGTTTGGATTATTCCCTGGAAAATCCTTTGATCCGTAAGCTCAATTTAGCTTATATGTTTAAATATAATGATTTTAATATTTACGACGAAGGAGATAAGATCAATGCCGTAACGTATCGTTATCACCTGGGAGAGTTGAGTTTAACGGATATTTATTTGCGGAATTTTAAATTCCAGCTCGGGTTGCGTTATGAGTATTTCGATTATGATCCTTTCCTCTTTAAGGATGATAATCAAACGATAAATGTAAAATCGGAAGGTTTTATCAGTTATTTTGCTTTGGCTGAAGTAGAGACTTTCGACAGACGTTATTATCCTACAAGAGGGCTGTCTTTTACCGCTGCTTATTCGGTGTATACAGATAATTTTACTCAGTATGACGGGAGTTTGCCTTTTTCTGCTTTAAGCGCTAATTTCACCGGTGTCATACCGATTACAAACCGTTTTAAAATGTTGCCTTCCGTATATGGACGGGTACTGATCGGGAAAAATATTCCCTATCCTTATTTGAATTATATGGGGGGACAAGTATTTGGACGCTATATGCAACAGCAATTGCCTTTTGAAGGAATTAGCCGGGTGGAAGTATTCGAAAATTCCTTGCTGGTAGCACGGCTTCATTTCCGGCAACGCATGGGAAGCCGGCATTATGTTTCCTTTATCGGAAATTATGCTCTACAAGATGATAATTTTTTTGATATTCTGGGAAACCGGGGGATCTGGGGAGGAAGTGTCGGATACTCTTATGATACAGCCTTGGGACCTATTGATGTAGTTTTCAATATGTCAGATTGGACCAAAAAACTGGGTTTCTATTTCAACCTGGGATTTTATTTTTAGATGGTTGAATGTTTAAGTGTTCAAGGGATACGGAACGGTGGTGCCGGATAAATGTTCTTTTCAGTTTGTGGGTAACCGAACGGGGGAAGAATGAAATAATAAAGTATAGTTTTAGTTTCCTGAAGTGATGAAAATGAGTCCTTTTCTGCGGTAAACCTTTTTTCTCTTTCGGTTCTCCTTGCTTCTTTCCCTGCATTTTTTCTTCAGTTCCGTTTAAATAAAACCTTCTCCTCTTTCTATAATTTATATATTTTCACTTTTTTCACACTCAAACATTTTTATACTTGTACATTTTTACTTTTTCTCCGGTTTTATAAAAAATACGCTTTTTTTTACTTATAAAATTGGGGAAAAAAGGGACAAAAAAGGCCTTGTTCAGATTTTCTTTTAAAATGATATTGACTATCAGGTTATTAAAAACCGCTTGTTCAGATTTTTTTTTACCCGCCTATTGGATTTTTCAATTTTTATGCTATAATTTTATTAACAGAAAACCCGAAAGGATTAAATAGAAAAAGGAATTTTCAGTGCAAAAAGTAAAGTGAATTTCTAAAGTCCGTTTTTTGTATGGATTTTTCTGCGGATTCCGGGTAAGGAGGATAGGGAAGTAAACTTCGGGTATTTATAAATCTATTTGATTGATTGTAAGATATTTATTGAACGACGAGCAGTCGTATAGGGGATTCATATGTCTATTGGGAGCTTAAAGTATGGAGGATAAGCTTTGTCAAAGGGGAGAGGGTGCAGACGTAAACATTCGGAATTTTGAAAATAAATAATGTATAGCGTATGAAAAAAAGAGTAAAAATGAGTGTGAAAGCGTTTTCTCTGCCGGAATTGTTAGTGGTATTGGTAATTATCGGGATTCTGGTATTAATCGCTTTGCCCAATCTGATGCCTTTGATTTCAAGGGCTAAAAGTACAGAGGCACAGCAACAGTTAGTATTTCTCCATACCTTGGAAAGAAGTCATTTTTATATGTATTCTCGGTATTCGCCATCCTTAGAGGAATTGGGTTTTGAGCAGCAAAAGCTGGTGACAGAAGGGGGAAATGCCAATTATCAGATAAATATTACAGAAGCAGATGAGAAAGGGTTTAAGGCAAGGGCGACGGCAGTTGTGGATTTTGACGGAGATGGCATTTTCAACGTATGGGAAATCAATCAGGATAAGGAATTGAAAGAAGTTACAAAAGATTAGTCTATGGAATTGCTCCTCTTTATTCCGTTAAGCCGTCTGATATGGTACGACTATAAAAAAAGACGGGTTAAGATAGCGGATCTTTTGTTGTTTGGCGGATTACAGTTTCTGATCGTCTGGATAGGAGAGGGATGGAAAGAGTTGGTTTTCCGGCTGGGGGTGAATTTGGGGGGGGTAATATGGATGGCGGGTGGTTTGGTTTTATATGATTTAATCCGTTACAGACAATGGGAACGGCTATTGAAACGACAAGCCGGTATCGGGGATTTATGGTTCTGTCTCCTGTTGGCACCGGCCTTTACGCTGAGGGCCTATGTATTCTTTCTGACCTTTGCCTTTTTCTTAACGCTCTGTATATGGGGAATATACAGCAGAAGGAGCCGGAGGAGGGTAACGATCCCCTTAGTGAGCGGGGTAGGCTTGCTATATATGGTTTTTCTTACAATTCGTTTTTGTAACCATGGATGAATTACGGATTCCCGTTGAAGTCATCGGTTTTTTTACTCCGGAGGAAGCCCGGGTGTACGGTTTACTCCCGTTTGAAAAACGGGAGGAGAAACTTGATTGTTATGGAGAAAAGGGCCGGAATTATGAAGCTGTGGTGCAGGAAATTGAAATTATACGAGGGGTAAAAGTGGGTATAGAATACCTCCCTCCTGAGGAGTTCAGACGGCTAATAAGACAATATTACCGGGAAGGGGTTGCGGATTCCGGAAAGAGGACGCAGACGGCAGTATCTGCCGGTGAAGAGCGGGATTTTTTAAGTCGTTTGATAGAGGAGGCATACCGGACCTATGCCAGTGATATACATTTCGAAGCTTATGAGGAGAGATGCAGGGTACGTTTCCGGATCGACGGCCGGTTGCTGGAAAGGTATGGTATTGATAAGGAGAATTATGCAGCTTTGGTCAATCAGGTCAAAATTCTGGCGAATTTGGATATATCTGAAAAGCGTTTGCCCCAGGACGGCCGTATCTTTTTTCACAGGGGCGATTGTAAGTTCGATGTGCGGGTGTCTTGTTTACCGGCTATTCACGGGGAAAAGATCGTTTTACGTTTACTTACCCGTCATGCTGAATTGTTAGAACTGGGGAATCTGGGATTTAGCGGGCGGCAATTAAACGATTACCGTGAAGCTGTAAGTAAACCGCACGGATTGGTTTTGATCAGCGGGCCAACAGGATCAGGGAAAAGTACGACCCTCTATGCAACCTTACGCCTGCTGAACCGGGAAGATAATAATATACTGACGATTGAAGATCCTGTCGAATATACCCTGGAAGGAGTTAATCAAGTACAGTTGAAGGAAGAAATCGGTTTGACTTTCGGGAGTGCTTTGCGTACTTTTTTACGCCAGGATCCGGATATTATTATGTTGGGGGAAATCCGGGATACCGAAACAGCCCGTATGGCTGTCAGGAGTTCTTTGACAGGACACCTGATTTTTTCTACCATACATACCAATAGCGCCTGGGGATGTGTAGCCCGTCTGGCTGATAT
>JAEXFF010000079.1 GCA_023400335.1 Bacteroidota bacterium | reverse complement strand
AGGGAGTAAGTATAATACTCCCTTTTAAACGGGTCCTAAAATAGTATTCCATAAAAAAGGATTTAAATTTTTGTAAATATAAACATTATTAAATCCGGAATCCCTTTTTGTATCCCTTTTCTATTTTTTCAGTAGTTTCTCTTCTATAAGTTTCTTCAATTCTCCTTTGGATAAGACACCGGTAGTAATTACAGGTTCCCGGCCCGGCGCACACCATAACAAAGCAGGAATACTCTGAATATGAAAATCGGAAGCCAAAGCCTTTTCTTTATCGACATCTACTTTAAAAACGTGTATTTTTCCTTCATATTCCTTTGCCATCTCTTTCAATAGAGGAGAAAGCATACGGCACGGACCACACCAGCTAGCATAAAAGTCGACTATACAAGGTTTATCGCCTTCAAACTTCCATTCTTCCGGATTAACTTCATAATTGTAAACTTGTTTCAAGAATTCCGCCTTTGTTAATTCCTTCACTTCCCCCTGCTTTTGGTTCTCTTCCCCCGAAGCATAAACATTGAGCACCGGTAACACCATTACACTTAATACCATCATTTTCAATAATTTCATGTCTATTTGTATTTAAATTGTATTAAAATAAGTTCATTTTAAACTTTTTCTGCTTGTTTCATTTTTCGGCTATACGGACGTTTTGTAGCCCGTCCCTGTCCTTTATCCCTCTTTCTCAAACGGATTGTCTTACCAGATCTTCTAACAAAACCTGCATTTTAGCGATTACCGGATGATGTTGCAAACCGTATTGCCGGGCTAATTTTTCCATTTGCAGAAAACCGGCCCATATTTTTCCGTCTTTATCTTCCCAAACAGCAATTTTCAAAGGTAATTCCAAAGCAATAAGCTGATTCTCCTGCATCAATGCGGTACCTACCATAGGAGATCCGAATACAAGGACCTGGGTTGGCCGCAAATCCAAACCGGCTTTACGGGCATTTTCGCCATGATCAAACAAAGCGAAAACAGGAATGTCCCTTGCTTTTAAATACTGTTTCAGCCGGCTGACGGTTTTTTCTACATCAAACCGGCTTGCCATAACGAAAAATTCATCGCTCCGGTTCACAGTATCCGCTGCGAAAGCCAAATTATCCTTCCTGTCTGCAGAAGAATTATTTTCCAATTTCTCCATAATTACCTCCTTTTCCTGTGCAATTAAGCTGCCCGTTAAAAATAAAAACGGTAAGACAAAATAATATAACTTCATTTTTTTCTATTTTACTTGAATAGTACAAATTTCGTTTCTTTTAAGGAGAAAAGAAATGACAATTTTACCGGATAAGTTGTCAATTTTTCCCTTTTTTATTTTTTCCTTCCCGATTGAAGTAAAAAAATTATCTTTGTCCCCCGATCAAAACAATTCAACTATTCCGGTTTCCCTATGCCTGAGCTAAAAAACACCAAACAACCCGCTGATCCGTATAAAGGGAAAAGGTATATCTATACTTTACTGATGATTTTCGCCATGGTAGCTATCGCAGAAGGAACGGGCGAAAAAGAAATTATTTTTCCGGAAATGGCTGCTCTCTCAACAGGTATGTGGATTGTGGACAAACGGGTATGGCAAATCAGTAAACTTCAATTTGTTCCCCTGATGACGCTCGGAGCCATTTTCGGAATCTGTCTGGTGCGTTATTCGCCTTTTCCCATGCCGGTAAATCTTCCCCTGGCTTTTACTTTTGCCGCTTTTTGTCTGATTTTTTCCAGGACAACTTTGATACCGCTGATCTCAGCCTGTATGTTACCGGTCTTGCTACAAACCGAAAGCTGGATCTATCCGCTGGCTGTTTGTCTGCTGTCTGTTATAATTGTCGGCGGACAGTTCTTTATGGAGAAAAAAGGGCTTCGTCAAAAGCTTGTGTATGCACCTGTTGCCCGGGGAGGAAAGCAGGAAATAAAGCTGTGGGGAAAGATTGGTGGAAGCCTATTCCTTTTCCTGATCCTCCCCCTCTACAGTTCCACTCTGTACGTCATCGCTCCTCCCCTAATCGTTACCTACGTAGAATTTGCAAATTCAAAGGCCGGTTTCCGGAACCGGCCGGTTCAGATCTTCCTGACGCTGGGAGCAGCGGCCCTTTGGGGAACAGCGTTACAAGGACTCTTACATTATTATTGGGGAATACCGGAATGTCTGGTGGCTCTTTTGATCTTTGCCGGCCTGTTCAGTTTATTTATATATACAAACAAATTATTTGCTCCAGCCTGTGCTATCGCTTTGCTCCCCCTGATTATCCCTAAAAGTGATCTTTGGATATTTCCTTTACAAGTCTGTATCGGATCGGTCTTTTTCATTACAACAGCCATGTTGCTTTTTCTAAAATGCTATAAATGGCCAAAATCTCATCTGATTGTATGTTTGGTACCGGATTTTCTGAGGAATACTTCCGGCAGACACCAAAAGCAAAACAAATAAATCAGTCTTTGATTTGAATTTTACAATCTTCCAGACTCTCAATGATTGCCAGCGACTCCACCTTTATCCCTTTTTCCCGCAATATTCTGCCTCCGGGTTGAAAAGATTTCTCTATAATAAACCCCATTCCTACCAATTCAGCTCCCGCCTGTACGACTAAATCCATACACCCTTTCGCTGCATTTCCATTAGCCAGAAAATCGTCAATAAACAGAACCCGGTCCCCCGGATTTAAAAAATCATGACTGATACAAACGGTATATTCCCGGTCTTTTGTAAAAGAGCGTACAACCGTTGACAGCATATTTTCCATCGTTTTCGGCTGTTTTTTCTTGGCAAAAACAACGGGCAACTCCAACAAATATCCCACCATGATAGCCGGCGCAATTCCACTGGCTTCTATCGTCATCACTTTATTGAAGTCCTGTCCGGCAAACCGTTTCACAAACTCTACGGCAACCGACTTCATAAGGATGGGATCCATTTGGTGATTGATAAAACTATCCACTTTCAATATCCCTCCCGGAAAACATTTTCCATCCTGAAGAATCCGTTTTTTTAGCAATTCCATATCGATTTCTGCACTTTTACCCTTTCTTTGTTTACGCTGCTTCCTCTCTGTCAGATCACTTTAATTCAAACCGAACCAATACGGAAGATTTTAAAGGAATTTTTTCAAAATCAATGAGAGGGGCCCCCGTATCTGTCACAGCACCCGTTCCTCTCACCCGTATATTCGAACTCATTGCATTCTGACGAATAAGATAGGAATTTTCCGATTCTCCGATATATAGGGCACGTCCGGCCTGCTGCCCGACGGCCTCCGCAAAAGCTGCAGCCTTTGCTTTTGCAATTTTAACAGCCTGGATTTTCACCTCTTGCCGGTATTGATCCAACCGTGAATGATCCACCCGGCTAACTGAAATATTTGAAATACCGGCAGCTTCTAAAGCCGGTAGCAACTGTCCCATTTTATCTGCTCCGTGCAAACAAAGCTGGTATTCTTTTTCCGTTTGGATAGCAGTCCTCTTCAAAAAATAGGACTTAAAATTACTGGACACATCTTTTATCAAGAGATCTTTACGGCTATCTATTCCCAACTCCTGCAGTATCGCAACCATCGCTTTCTCCTGCTGTTCTACGGTCCTTTTCCCTTTGTCTTTTTCACTAATCACAATACTCAGATAAATCTGGTCCGGTACAATTTCCATTTCTGCCGTCCCCGTTACTTCTATATAATTCTGATCGATGAAATTCTTTTCCCCCGTTTGTGCCACAGCCATAAAACTCCCGAAAAGCAAACTACAAACAATACACAACGTTTTCATATTTTATCCCATTTTATTCCTAAAAAACAAACGAAGTCTGCCGGCCTTTTACTGTTTTCCCACTCTTCTTTTACAAAGTCCCTTATGTTCCCGTAAGATGTAATTATTTTGAACGCCGGCTTATTCTTTTCTCCCCCTGAGCACTTCATTATCCACACAAATCCCTTCTCACCTCAAGTTTTTATCATACGCTTTACGCACCTCTCTGTCGTACCGAATCTCCCCGCAATAATTAAATCCCAAAGTTGTTAATAGCCTGAGCATATATAAATTATCGAAATTCGTATCCACTCTGAAACTGTAAATTTCCTTCCGGCAACTCAATTTTTCCACCTCCTGCATAAACCGGGTAGCTAAACCGCATTTCACCCTCTTAACAGAAACAGCCAAACGGTGTACGGCCACGTAAGGATCCTCTGTATGCCACTTCCCCTGAATCAAACGGTATGCCGGTTCCCCGTCAAAAATTACTGCTCCGTAGGCCACAACCCGGTTCCCCTCACACAATACATACCCGTAGCCCGATTGAATATCCCTGTCAATATCTTCGGAAGCAGGATAGCCGTTCTGCCATTGCCGGCTATTCCTCAAACGCATTTGTTCTTTAGCATCCAGGATAATTTGCCCTATTTCTTCCGTATCTGTTTCGATCGCTTTCCGGAAAATAATTTTCTCTTGCATCTCCCAACGACTAACTAAACTTACACTTAACCGGAACAGCAATATTTCCTGCCTCTAAGGCCTTCCACCCCCGTACCCTTCCAAACGAAATCCCTCAAAAATATCTGCCCGAATTCCGTTTTATTTTATCTGTTCTTCTACCCATTTCCGGGCATTTACAAAAGCCATAATCCAGGGACTCACTTCATCTGCTTCCCTTCCTTCTGCATAATAAGCCCAGTTCCAGGGGAAAATAGTCCGTTCCGTATGAGGCATAATCGCCAAATGCCGTCCATCTTTACTGCAGATAGCTGCTGCCGCATAAGGTGAACCATTGGGATTGGCCGGGTAAACATCATAACTGTATTTAAGCGGAATAGCATACTCACTTTCAGCATACGGAAGACAGAATTTTCCCTCCCCGTGAGCAATCCACACGCCCAGGCGGGCTCCCGCCAATGATTTCAACATCACTGAATTGTTCGGCTGTATTGTCACATTTACAAACCCAGACTCAAATTTATGCGAATCGTTGTGAAGCATTTTAGGCTTATCTGCCTGTTCCGGATAAATCAGTCCCAATTCGACCATCAGCTGGCAACCATTACATATACCAACACTTAAAGTATCTTCCCGTTTGTAGAAATTTTCCAGAGCCTGCCGGGCCTTTTCATTGTATTTGAAAGCTCCGGCCCATCCTTTGGCAGACCCCAATACATCCGAATTAGAGAACCCCCCGACAAAAGCAATCATATTCACATCTTCCAAAGTCTCCCTTCCGGCAACCAAATCAGTCATATGCACATCCTTTACATCAAATCCGGCCAAATGCAAAGCCCAGGCCGTTTCCCGCTCACATTGGCAACCTTTCTCCCGTATAATCGCCGCTTTCGCCCGGGAAGGTTTCGTCCGGTGTAACTCCAGCCCTAAATCAGCCAGTTTACCGGTAAACTCTTTCGGGAACTTAAACTTCAGTTCACTGTGTTTATAACTTTTATAACGTTCCAAAGCTTTTTCTTCCCCACTTTGCCGGCGATCCAGCAAATAAGAAGTCTTATACCAGAGATCCCGCAAAGAAGGAATATCCAGCGACCACTGAGCGGTATCTTTTTTGAGGTTTAATTTTCCTGCTTTTCCCGGTTTACCAATAAACCCGTAAGCTATACCCGCCTGATCCAAGAGAGAAGCTACCTGTTTTGCCTTTTCGTTCCGGATCTGAATCAATACCCCGGGATTTTCAGCAAACAAAAGTTTAACGATATCTTTTTCAGCCAAAAACGACAAATCGATATCCAATCCCAGCTGATTACCGGCAAAACACATTTCCAGTAAAGCCGTAATCATACCTCCTGCAGAAATATCATGACCCGCCAAAACCAGACGACTCTCCACCAACTCCTGCAGAACAGTAAAAGCCTTTACAAAATAACCGCTATCTTTCACGTCGGGAGTTTCTTTTCCTACCTTATTCAACGTTTGTGCAAAACTGGACCCTCCCAATTTCAATTTGTCAAAAGAGAAATCTATATAGAGTATTTCCGTAGCCGGATCGGCTTTCAATACAGGCGTTACGATTTGACGCACATCTTTTACTTCTCCTACTGTAGAAATAATAACTGTCCCGGGAGCATACACCTTTTTATCTCCGTATTTTTGAGTCATCGACAAGGAATCTTTTCCCGTAGGGATATTCACGCCTAACTCTATTGCAAAATCACTGGCGGCCTGCACAGCCTGATATAAACGGGCATCCTCTCCCGGATTCCGGCAAGGCCACATCCAGTTGGCCGAAAGGGAAACGCCTTTCAGTCCTTTTTCAACAGGGGCCCATACCAAATTTGTGAGCGCTTCGGCAATTGCCAGACGGGAACCGGCAGAAGCATCCGCCATGGCAGCAACCGGTGCATGTCCGATGGAAGTAGCAATCCCTTTATGTCCTTCATAATCCATCATCACTGCAGCAACGTCACTCAAAGGCAATTGTAAAGGTCCCACACATTGCTGACGGGCAATACGTCCGGAAACAGAACGGTCTGCTTTATTCGTCAGCCAATCCTTTGAAGCAACAGCTTCTATCTGTAATACTTGTTCGATATATTCTTCCAGTTTATCCGCAGAATAGTCTAAGTCCGTATAATCCTCCTTTATGGTCTTGTCCTCCATAACCGTTTTGGGTGGATTTCCGAACATATCTTTTAATTCCAAATCGATTGGTTTTTCTCCCGTCCTGGCATTCTCAAAGGTAAATTTCATATCTCCGGTCGTCTCCCCGATGACGTACATAGGAGCCCGCTCCCGATCGGCAATTCTCTGCAAGGCAGCTACATCTTTCTCCTTCATCACCAATCCCATACGTTCCTGCGACTCATTTCCGACAATCTCCTTAGCCGACAAAGTGGGATCTCCTACCGGTAATTTTTCCATATAAATCTCCCCTCCTGTTTCCTCCACCAATTCCGATAAACAGTTTAAATGCCCGCCTGCCCCGTGGTCGTGGATGGAAACAATGGGATTCACCTCACTTTCAGCCATAGCCCGGATGGCATTATTTACCCGCTTTTGCATCTCCGGGTTTGAACGCTGTACGGCATTCAGCTCTATAGCGCCGGCATATACTCCGGTATCTACAGAAGAAACAGCTCCTCCTCCCATACCAATCCGGTAATTGTCTCCTCCTAATAATACGACTTTATCTCCTACTTCCGGCTTCTGTTTCATCGCCTGCTCCCGGTTGCCAAAGCCGACCCCCCCCGCCTGCATGATTACTTTATCATACCCGTACGTCCGGCCGTCCTCCTCGTGTTCAAACGTCAATAAGGAACCGCAAATCAGCGGCGGTCCGAATTTATTGCCGAAATCCGAAGCACCGTTCGATGCCTTAATCAGAATGTCTTCCGGCGTCTGGTATAACCACTTCCGCGGATCAATATTTTCCTCCCACATCCGTCCGGCATCCAGACGCGGATAAGAAGTCATATATACTGCTGTTCCGGCCAATGGCAAAGCAGCCTGTCCCCCGGCAATACGGTCGCGTATTTCTCCACCTGTGCCCGTAGCTGCTCCGTTAAAAGGTTCTACCGTCGTCGGGAAATTATGCGTCTCTGCTTTCAGAGAGATAACCGTATCAATTTCCCTCGTCTCATAGAAATCGGGTTTATCCTGCGTATGGGGTGCAAATTGCACGGTTTTTGGCCCTTCGATAAAAGCGCAGTTATCTTTGTAAGCAGAAACAATCCGGTTGGGATTTTCCTGCGATGTCTTTTTTATCAGTTTAAAAAGAG